>JBDKUE010000157.1:0-25907 GCA_039679855.1 Syntrophomonas sp. | reverse complement strand
TCTTCCTCGCCATGTCCGGGAGCGGTATGAACTGCTCCGGTACCGGCATCCAGGGTGACGTGCTCTCCCAGAATTACTAGAGAATCCCGTTCAAAAAAGGGATGAGCGCAAACTACTCTCTCCAAGTCCTCCCCTTTATACTCGGCCACGATCGAATATGAATCCCATCCCAGTTCGGTCGCTACCTGCTCTAGAAGGCCCTTGGCCAGCAGATACTTTTCACCCGCTGCTTCAACCAGAACATATTCAAATTCCGGGTGTAGTGAAATACCGGTATTGGCTGGCAGGGTCCAGGGAGTAGTGGTCCAGATGACCACAAAGGCGTCATGGGGAAGGACGCCCCGGCCGTTTTTAACCGGAAACTTGACATAAATTGAAGGCGAAGTTTTGTCGCCGTATTCAACTTCCGCCTCGGCCAGGGCGGTTTCACAATCGCCGCACCAGTAAACCGGCTTGAGGCCTTTGTATATGTAGCCCTTGTTGGCCATTTCTCCGAAGACTTTAACCTGAATTGATTCAAAAACCGGGTTAAGGGTAAGGTAAGGATTCTCCCAATCACCCCTGACCCCAAGGCGCTTGAACTCTTCGCGTTGGATATCAACGTATTTCAATGCATACTGCTGGCAGTGTTTGCGAAATTCAACCACGTCGGTGCGGTGGCGGTCCAACCCCAGAGCCTTGATAGCCTGCTGTTCAATGGGCAGTCCATGGGTGTCCCATCCGGGTACGTAGGGAGAATCGAATCCAGCCATGGATTTGTACTTCACTATAATATCTTTCAGCACCTTGTTAAGAGTGTGCCCCATGTGGATATCGCCGTTGGCATACGGAGGTCCGTCATGAAGAATAAACTTGGGTCTGCCTTGATTGTGTTCCTGTACCTTATGATAAAGGTCCATCTTTTCCCAAAATTTTAAAATATCAGGTTCCCTCTTAGCCAGATTGGCGCGCATGGGGAACTCCGTCTGCGGCAGGTTTAAGGTTCCGTCATATTTGCCCTTTGCCATTATATCCTCACCTCGTTTATATAATTTGGTCTTTGGTATTAAGGCTGCCTTATAAAATTAAGAAGCCTTTCATCCTCAGGGACGAAAGGCCATGCTTCCGCGGTACCACCCACCTTGCACCCGCATTTAAGCAAGTGCCACTCGATACCTCTTTAACGCGAGGCGCGTCCTTCCTTACTTACTTATCAGGCTTCAGGAAGAATACTCCCGGGTGATCTTCAGTCTGGGATCAAGCACCGGCTCCCACCGTCCCGGTTTCGCTAAAGCTGTAAAACCCCCTGCCTACTGTCCCGATCATTGTTTTCATATAAAAAATTACAGTATATTTTAGCACATGGATCCGATGAAAACAAGTTTACATCAGGCGGGAAGCCTTTTCTCGATATGGGGATAGAACAGCGAAAACATAAAACAACTGCCGCCATTAAGCTTAATTACGCGATCGTTTCTCCCGGTAGCCTGCTTCCAGGCCATTTAGACGTAAAAATACCAGGACGATTCGCCGCCAATAAAAGCGTATCAGGAATTAACCTGGCAGGCTTCATATAGGCGGGCTTATTTTGAAGCAGCTTTGCAGATATATCATACTCTGCTTAACTTCTCAATCGCCTGTTGCTCACTGGATACAAAGAATATATCCTTTCCCTGGTTGCTTTCATAGATAAAGTCCCTAAGACTCCTGCTGGAATATCCGGAAAAGTCCCCGACAATAGCCAGTTTCATTTGGTAGTTGATAAACTTTTGTAAAATCTCGCCGGCTATTCGCGTTTTTAAATCGAAAAACTCCTCACAAATAGCCTCTTTATTCAAGATCACCCTGTGACAACCCGTTTCATATCTTACTGTTGCCATCAAATCCAGGGCTGACTGAGTATCGCTTATGAGCGTCTCGCTGCCGTTTACAACCGCCATTTCTACGCCATCCTCTTTTATCCTGGTTATTTCCACCATGCATCCCCCTTAATCCAAGAAAGCTTATTGCCAACCACATACCATAAATCTATCGTTGGCGCTCCCTACCCCTGATTATATCCAAATTCCGGAGGAAACAGGCCGTCATTTTTGAGTTGCCGGACCGGTTATGCCTCCTACCTTAACTGCACTGCCAAGGTTTTTCCCGGCTCAGTCATCCAGGCCGGAAATACACTCCAAAAACACTCTGACCAATTCCGGGTCAAACTGCGATCCTCGGCAGGCCATAAGTTCCTCCACGGCTGATTCATGGGACATAGCTTTTCTATAGGGACGGTCGCAGGTCATGGCGTCGTAAGCGTCGACTATGGATAGCATCCGGCACTCTATGGGTATTTCACTTTCCTGCAGTCCCAGGGGGTAACCCTGCCCATTCCACCATTCATGGTGCCGTAAAATAAGCTCCGCAATAGGTGCCAGGTCGGGAGACGCCTGAGCGATGCGGTAGCCTATTTCACAGTGTTTCTGCATCTCGAATTTTTCTTCTTGATTCAGACTGCCGGGTTTATACAAAATACGATCCGGGACCCCCACTTTCCCGATATCGTGGAACTGCGAAAAGAGCATCAGGTCTTCCATCCTCCAGATCGGAAAGCCTGCCTTATGGGCGAAGATGCGCATAAGCTTGACCAGGCGAACGGCGTGATTCTCGGTTCCAAAATCCCTCGCCTCCAGGGTTTTCATCAGAATTTTGACGATTGCGCTGCGGGCGCTCTGGCTGCTGAGCAGTTTCTGGCGATACATGTTGTTGTCAGCTGTTTTAATCAGCTCAAAAATACTGATCGTTCGGTCTTCTTTGAAAGCCACCCCCACGGTAATGCTGAGCGGGATCAGCGGATCCCGGGTGTTGTAAGCCTCAACCTCTTGCTGAATCTGGCGGGCTCTTTTATTGAGTAGGCCCATATCTGTGTCAGACAGGAGAACGGCAAATTCATCGCCTCCTACCCGGGCCAGTATATCATTAGCCCCGGAGCATTTTTTCAGCACACCAGTGGCGGCAATAAGCAGAGCGTCTCCAGCCTGGTAGCCTATGGAGTCGTTTACCAGCTTGAGCCCATCAATATCACACATCAGTATTCCGTTAATGCGGCTGGCTCCCTGATTGTTTAGGACTTTTTCAAAATAAGTCCGGTTGTTTAGCCCGGTTAAAGGGTCATGTTCGCTTATGTACTCCAGCTCTTCCAGATGTTTTATAATTTCTTCGGCATCCTTGCACCTCAAGGCTTCAGCCTGTTTGCGTTCTGAAATATCTCTGATAACCCATAACAGGTATTTATGTTTCTTTACGGTCGTTGTACTGGAGCTTATCTCTACATAAAAAGGACTTCCGTCCTTGCGGCGATGAAGACTCTCAAACAGAAAGCCTTTCAAGTTTTTCCGGGCATTATGCTTTTTTCTGTTTTTATCTATGCCATGCAGCAGGCTAAAGTTGAGTTTCAGCATTTCATCACGGGTGTATCCGTATGTCCTTAAAGCCGTGTTATTGGCATCAACGATTCGCCCGCTTTTCATATTGATTAAAATAATGCTGTCCTGAACCTCGTCAAACAAGAATCTGTACCGATTCAGGGCCTCCTGGGCATCAATGCGATCGGTAATGTCTACAATGGAGCTCAGTATGTATTCACTTCCGCCAATCATTACCTTGACCGAGGAAATCAGGGCGATGACTTCATGGCCTTCTTTATGCCAGAAGTGGGCCTCCATTTTATAGATGCTTCCCTCGTTATTTAAAACGTCCAAAAACCTGGCTCGCTCCCCGGGATCTATCCAGACAATATCCAGTGCATTGCTTCCTATCGCTTCTTCTCGAGTGTATCCCAAAGTCTCAGTAAAAGCGGCATTCGTCTCTATAAACATCCCTTCCAGGGTACTGAGGGTCATCACGTTGGGCAGATAGCTGAAAGCTTTAAAAAACAATTCCTCGGACATTACCAGGCTCAAGTCGTTTCTAAATCTACCTGCACCCGTTTCGCTATTAATGCTTCTCCGGTTCACAAAAATCGCCACCTCCTGCACCGACTCAGCCTACCAAGAGTAAATAACTTCAGGATTTAATGCCTTAACGGGCGGCGGCTGACATATTTTGTCAACTGCCCGGCATATATTTACCGTTTTGCCCGGATTTAACATTTGAAGAGTAATTTACGAAAGGGTTGGCAATATATCGCCGATAGCTTTTATTTCATTTTATTGCATTTTTAACCTCAATCCTCGCCTTGTACCTGAACAGTCGCTTTTGCGACATGAAATGCGCACTTTGCGACATGAAATATAAGATTTCGGCTTTAATAGCGAATGTGGATAATTAATCGCGCACCAGCGCTATTCATTTTTAAAACTCAGGTCAATAAAAAGACCTTCAGCGTACTGAAGATCTCATATTAGATGATTATCTATATAGTCTAATGGTTCTCACCCCTGAAGCCGGACTTACTTCTCCAGGTTTTGTTCACAGATAGGCTGGATTCTGCAGGATTGACATTCCGGCCGTCGCGCCTTGCAAACCTTGCGTCCATGGAAGATCAGGAGATGGTGGGCCGGCCCCCACTGGTTCTGCGGTAGCAGTTCTTTTAGTTCCAGTTCAGTCTGAGCCGGTTTATCGGAGTTTGCCAGGCCCAGCCGCCGGGCTACCCGTTGCACATGGGTATCAACCCCCAGCCCCGGTTTTCCGAAAGCAACCGCCAGTATTACATTGGCGCTTTTCCTGCCCACCCCCGGAAGGCCCAGCAGCTCCTCCAGGCTGTCAGGAACCTGTCCAGCATATCGTTCTAATAGGGCCTGCGCCAGGGCTTTTATATGCTTTGCCTTGTTGCGATAGAGGCCTACCGGCCGAATAATTTTCTCAAGCACCTCCAGATCCGCCGCGGCCATGGATTCAGGGTTCGGAAACCGGGCAAACAGCGGCCCGCTAACCTGGTTCACCCGGTCGTCAGTAGTCTGGGCCGACAGGGCAACAGCAACGGTGAGTTCAAAAGGATTATTGAACTTCAACAAAGTGCCGGCGTTGGGATATTCCCTTTTAAGCTCTTTAATTATGCGCAAAGCCTGATCTCGTTTGGTCATTACATCCTCCCAGGTTTGACAATGAAATAATTGAAACTATTTACCCGGTTTTCAGGGCAAGCTATAAGAAGCACATCTAGTGGTCTGTAACACCTAAAGATTTAGGTTATCCGCCGAGAAAAATTTTCGCAGGGGAAGGCGGCGGAAAGAGTAATACTGGACGTATTACGATTGACGACAACGCAGCCCTGCGGAAATTTGGCCGGTGGGAACCAAATTTTTAGGTGTTACAGACCACTAAGCCGGGAAGTATTGTGATAGAAGCAATTACATCGGGGTTTAACATGATAAATTGGGGCAAACGGGCTCAGGCGGAAATGAGTATGTTGATGGTGTCTCTTATCTGGGGCACCACCTTTGTAGTTGTCAAAATCGTTCTGAGCGAGATAGGCCCTTTTATTTTCATTGGCCTGCGCTTTGTAATTGCTTTTGCCGCTTTAAGTCTTTTGTCTCCGGGAAGCCTCCGCTTTTTCAAGGCTTCCACCTGGTCGTCAGGTTTTCTGCTGGGGTTCTTCCTGCTGCTGGGCTACGCTTTTCAGACTATCGGGTTGAAATATACTTCGGCTTCCAACGCGGGTTTTATCACCGGGGTAAGCGTAGTAATTGTCCCCATCATATGCAGCCTTATAGGCCGCCGCTGGCCTTCCTTTCGAACTATTGTCACGGTAGTAACCGCTGTCGCAGGTCTTTACCTCTTGTTCTTTCAACAGCCGCCCTTTACACTGGCCCGGGGTGATCTTCTGGTGTTGGTTGGGGCTTTTGGTTTTGCCCTGCATATAGTCTTTGTCGATCTCTACTCCCACAAACACAACGCCGTGGCAATTACGGCCATACAAATTCTCCTGGTCGGAGTTTTCTCCCTGGCGGTGGGGTCGGTGGTAGAATCCTGGCCCCGGCAATTGAGTCACCAAGCCATAGGCGCACTATTGATAACTTCGATTTTTGCCACCGCCCTGGCCTTTTGGGTGCAGAACATCATGCAGAAATACAGCACCTCTACCCGTTTTGCCATCGTCCTAACCACCGAGCCGCTCTTTGCGGCATTAGCCGCCTGGGCCTGGGCTGGAGAACACCTGACCCGTCAGGCCTGGGCCGGCGGAGGCTTGATTGTCCTATCTATGATCATATCCATTTTAACCCGCCGGGAAAAGAACCTGGTTGAAGCCAACGTATAAACCCGGTATCATTTCTGTCCCAAGGACAAAAGAAGCGGCTTGAATGCATAAGCATTATACGGAGGCTCTAATTGTTTTATGCCATGGGTACAAAAAAGGGAAAGGTCTTACGTGCAGTAAGCGGTAGGAAAATTTAAACGGGCCCAGATATAATGGAGTTCAAGAGTATGCAGCTTTAGGACTACGGCAGTCCCAGGCGTTTTACAAGGTCGCTTCCCGAAAGACCGGTCACTTCCAGGAGCTTCTGGCGGGAGCTTTCACCCCGAATTATGCGCAGGTTTTTACGGGGGATCTTTAATTGCCCGGCCAGGAACGCAAGCAAAGCCTGGTTGGCCTCGCCGTCAACCGGTGGAGCGGTAAGCTTTACGCGTAGAGCCCCATCCTGTTCTCCCAGTATTTGGTTGCGGGAAGAGCGCGGTTGTACCTTGATTTCAATATGCACCTTGCCGTCCAGTTCTTTGAGGAAGGGGTGCATTACAGTTCCTCCACCTTTATGCTTTCCAACCGTTCCATGGCGATCTTGACATCGGCATCATAGAAGAATCCTGACATCTCTTCCACCTTGACGAAATTTTTCTCCAAAAGCTCCAAATGAGCGCTTATTTGCCCTTTTAATTCGGCATTGAAAATATTGAGGCGTTTTATAATCTCCTGATAAACTATCATAATATCAGATATCTTACGTTTGGCCTCCTCCAGCATCAGGGCCGCTTCTTTGCGGGAATTGCTCTTTAAATCTTCGGCGGTCTGCTGAGCCAGAATCAGGCTATTGTTCATGGTGTCTTCCATGCGCCGGTATTTGTTGAGATCGTGCTCCAATTTCTGCACCGTTTCGCGCAGTTGGGCGTTGTCCGCATAAAGTCCCTCATAATCCTGAGCCAGTCGGTTGAGATACTGTTTGACCTCTTCTTCATTGTATCCACGTAGCGATTTGTTGAATTGCTGGCTGCGAATTTCAATAGCGGTTAGCATTTTTTCCCCTCCTTTTATTAAAAACCGGCTGCCAACCGAACCACTGCACGAGAGGAACCTTGCTTGCTACAAGTGCACCTGGTTGGGAGCCATAGTGAGCCCTTCCGGACATAGACTTTGCAGCCGCCTGGTGTAAGCGTCTCCATGCCAGACTCCTTGCTGTAAATCGGACAGGGCCTGCTGATACAGTCCAATAATTTCAGTAAGAACCTGCTGCGAATAAAACTGTCCATCGATGCGAATATGGGTTAAACCTGATTCGGCCAGCTCCGGAAGCTCCGGCAATCTGGTCAGTTGATATGGATAATACAAATAAGTGCGGCAGTTTTTATCACTGTACAGGTTGTACTTCTGCCCCACGGGATCTTCGAGTATATAGCCCGGTTCCAGACATTGGAGCCGGCATCCTGGTCCCTCAGACTCCTCCCGGTAGCGGGCCGGACAATAATCACTGATCATGCCGCACAATGGACCCTGGACCAGAACTTCCACCCTGGGTTCTGCCAGCAAAGGAATAAGGTCCTCTTTACCAAGCTCCAACGAAGCGGCAGCTCTTTCCAATCCTTGTCCGGTTAAAAATGACAGAGCCTCACGGTTAAAAAGGTTAAGTCCATAACTTCCACGAACAGTAAATCCGGCTTGCAGTGCTGCCCACAGGGTTCCCCAATCGTTGACGGCCACACCGTCAACTGTATTGCGCCAGTTATGCAGGGCCTGCAGGATTCCAGGCAGGTCCTTCTCGCTTACTATCCGCGGAGTCTCCAAAAAAACCCGAACCCCGTACCTCCCGGCGGTATCAATGGCTTCCCGGCGCCTGTCGTCGGTCCATTCAAAGGCAGTTTGGCGAAGCTCTTCACCAGGTATTATTATACTTTCCACACCCATCTGGCAGGCTGCGGCCAGTCTTTCAAGATCGCCTACTTTAACAGTAATATCGACCAACTGCTGCAAGGGCTTTATACTGGTTGGATCTTTTTTAGCTCTATCTTCCAGACGGGGCAATTGAAAGGCGTGGGAAAAGAAAATAGGCTCCCTGGTTCCGCTCCGATCAACAGCCTGGGAATCAGGCGGCTCAACCAGGTTGCCGGTGGTAAAGTCACGAATACGCCGCTCATATAAAGCTTCCTGATCCGCTTCCCGCTCCTTATAATCACGGTCCCTAAACACAGCGTCCAGGGCCCGACGGTAGGTGGAAACCAGGTGAGTTAGAAAGGATGCCTCGCGCATCCTTCCTTCGATCTTCAGCGAGCCGACCCCGGCCTTTACCAGTTCGGGAAGCAGGTCAATGGTGCAGAGGTCTTTATAAGCCAGGTGATGAATAAACTCGCTGTCCCCGTCTCCCAGCAGCCGGTACTTCCAGCGGCAGGGCTTGAGGCAGCGGCCCCGGTTGGCTCCTTCACCCTTCATATAACTGCTCATATAACACTGACCGGTATGAGAAACGCACAGATCGCCGTGGGCAAAAAACTCAATTTCCATGCCCGATGAATCATGTATAGTCCTTATCTCTGCCAGGCTGAGATTTTTGGAGAAAACCACCCTGGAAAAGCCCATTTCTTCAAACAGCCGGGCCCCGGCCGAACTTGAAACACCCATCTGAACGCTGGCATGCAGCGGCATGGTCAAACCCAGTCGGTGGTATATTCCCACCAGTCCCAGGTCTTGAGCTATTACGGCGTCAACCCCTATATCCTGAAGAAACATCAGATATTCACCCAGGTCGGGGGTTTCCCGGTCCAGATACAGGTTGTTGACAGTGACATATAGCTTTTTCCCTTTGCTATGCGTAAGGGCAACGGCATCGATCAGTTCCGGTTCGGAAAAATTAAACCCTGGTCTTAAAAGGCGCATATTAAACTTTTTCCCGCCGATATACGCAGCATCGGCGCCTGCTTCAATTACCGCTTCCAGCACATCCCACTTGCCGGCCGGCGCTAAAAGCTCCAGATGGGGTTCATCCATTTTAGTTTCTCCTTTTTATTTGCCATATTACAGGTAAGCGGCAACCACT
Organism: Syntrophomonas sp.; assembly: GCA_039679855.1. Taxonomy (GTDB): domain Bacteria; phylum Bacillota; class Syntrophomonadia; order Syntrophomonadales; family Syntrophomonadaceae; genus UBA5314. Next base: position 16,704 of record JBDKUE010000157.1, on the reverse strand, counting down.
CTTTCCAGAAAATAAATGACCAGGAATAGAAGCATAGGGGAAAAGTCAACACCGCCGGCGCCCGGTAGCAGCCTCCGGAATGGGGCCATAAGGGGCTCGGTCACATCATAGATGAACTTGATGATAGGTTGGTAGGGGTTGTGCGGAATGAAAGAAAGGATGCATCTTATTACCACCAGCCACTTGTATACCCACAGCGCTGTTAGTATAAAGCTGCCGACAGAAAATCTACCCACTTAAATTTGTCCTCCCTTAGAAACTACTTGTTGCCTAATGCTATTGAACGAAGGTAAGCAGCTTCAATAGCATTAAAAAACGCCGCCCGCAGTCCCTTGTCTTCCAGTTGCCTTATCCCTGCAATGGTTGTTCCGGCCGGAGAGCAAACCTGTTCGCGGAGAATGGCCGGATGCTCACCGGTATCCTCCAACATTTTAATGCTACCTTCAATAGTTTTCAAGACCAGCGCTCTGGCGGTATTAATATCCAGGCCGACCTGCACTGCGGCGTTCATCATAGCCTCAACTACTAAAAACGCATAGGCCGGACCGCTGCCCGACACTGCGGTAACCGCATCCATGTTTTTCTCTTCCATGGGGAGAGCCAAACCCATGGTAGAAAAGACCTTCTCAACTAATTCCAGGTCTTCGGAACGGGCATGTTTGCCTGGGCAGTAGGCGGAAACTCCGGCTCCCACCAGACAAGGTGTATTGGGCATGATTCTGACCACCGGTAGGGCAACGTCAAGCAGTCCTTCGATAGTGCCGGTTTTAACGCCGGCTGCAATCGAAATGAGCAGTTTGTCATCGGTCCAGGCGTCTCGGGTCAGAGCCAGGACATCGGCTACCTGCTGCGGCTTTACTGCCAGTATTACAGCTGACGAATGTTTGACAAGCTCCCATTGTTCCATGGCAGTACTCTTGAACTCCGCAGCAAACAGGGCAGTACGCGATGGATTCACATCATTCACCAGGAGTCCTCCCACTTTTAAGTTCGGACTGCTGTGAATTCCCTTAACCAGGGCATAGGCCATTTTACCGCAGCCGATTATGCCCAGGGTCTGCTCCACTACCTTTCACCTCCGGCACTCCACACACTGTGGCGGCGAATGGTAGAACGGCTGTCCCTCATAATCTCCATATTGCTGGGTGCGAATATAAAGATGTGATCACCGAGCTGCTGGCAGCTGCCCTCCAGAGAATAGACTGATCCATATAGAAAGTCAATAATTCGTCTGGCCGCATCAGGTGCGGTTTTTTCAAAGCTCAATATCAATTGTTTACGGTTTTTGAGGTGATCGGCCAGGACTTGCACCTCGTCAAAGCTAACCGGCTCACTCACTACGGCTTTCATGGTTTTATTGGCGTGTATGCTAACCACATTGGATGCTTGCCGGGAGTGGAGTTCAGGCCCGGGGCTTAGAGGTACGGTCTCCTCATGGACTTCCTCTTCGACTACGCCCAACCAGTTCCATACTTTGTCAACGATTCCCATTTGTCTGCCTCCCAAAAGAAAGATTTGATACATTAGATCTTATCGGGATTTCTTTAAAAAAAACTTAATTAAATATGGCACTTCCGATCCGGACCAGGTCGGCCCCTTCTTCGATTGCCACTTCAAAGTCCTGCGACATCCCCATAGATAGGCATTTTAAGTCAACATTGGTCCATTTTCGATTCCTAAACTTTTGCTGCATTTGATAAAGTTCTCTAAAGATCGGCCTGGTTTTCTCCTGATTGTCGACCTCTGGCGCTATAGTCATCATACCCTTAATCCGCAGTGAGCTCAACTGGCCAGCCGCATCCAGAAAAGCTTCCATATCGTTGGGAGGCAGCCCGCCTTTCTGCTCCTCCCCGGCGATGTTCACCTGCAGCAAAGCATCGACAGTTATATTCATTGCCCTGGCGCGATGGTCTATTTCCTCAGCCAGATTCCAGCGATCCAGAGAATGGATCAGTATAGCGCGCCCTATTATTTCTTTAACCTTATTGGTCTGCAGGCGGCCGATCATGTGCCACCTGAGGTCGGGAAAGGATTGCTGCTTGAGGACCAGATCCCGGGTGCGGTTTTCTCCGAAATCGCTGATTCCCATTAAAGCAGCCTGCCGTATTTCAGCTTCTCCAACCGTTTTGCTCACCGCAATCAGGGTAATATCATCAAGCGAACGCCCGCTTGTGGCTGATGCCCGTGCCATTCTCTCTCTTACCAAAAGAATCTTTTCCTTCATCAAAATCCTCCCCCAACCGCCCTTTAAGAAATAATATCTTCAGAATCAACCACTGACGGGTCGCCAACTACCATCTCATTCAGTTCAAGACCGGTGACCAGGGCCTGCTTGTCCTTGATCTTCACCACCTGGACCTTCTTGGCATATATTTTTCCATCTTTATAGCTATATACGCTTCTATTGGCCTCATCCCCCAGAAGGGCACTGACCGGTACCAACAGCCCGCTGCCCGAATCCTGAGTCAATGTCAAATCATAATAGCGCTGTCCTATGAGAGCTTCGCTGAAATTATCCGTTTCCAGTTTTAAAAGTGCAGGTTTATCCAGGCGAATTTCCTTTACCAAAGCGGAGCCTAGCATCTGTCCCTTAAGCCACAGGTTAACCCGGCTGCCCGGTTTTATATCAGGCAGATAGGAAGCCTCCCCATCAATCCTGACGACTAATATATTGGGTATAAGATTATCAATAACCTTGCAGACCGGCCGTCCCGCTTTTATTGCAGGGTCGGCATTGACAATCCGAGCTCGAAAGGCAAAAATTTCTGGCCCGACTGCATTTAACACCGGATCTTTGAGGACCTGCTCCAGCCCATCAATTTGGGCGGTGTATATTCCGGTGCCGGGTGCTGTCAGGGGAATCTTTTGGTCTTTATCAATGAGGAGCCCCAGTGTCTGGCCTTTGCGGACCTTTGCGTTTTCCTGCGCCTGGTTTTCAAAGCGTCCTTGTTTAGGCGCTTGCACCAGATACTCCTGGTTTATAACCAGGGCTCTTCCGGCCAGACTGTCCACCAGATTGCCCTGGCTAACCGTCACAATCTGCATTCGCTTTTCCTTTAGATTCCGAAAGGCCTTTTGCTCCAGATCATAAGCAAAAGCGGCCAGCAAAACCAGGGCTAAAAGCAGCAAGGATAGCTGAATAGCCCAGATCCGCTTTTTGCGTTTCTTGACCCTCTCCATCCGCAATGACAAGCGTTCACCCCTTTTCCAGCCGGGTGGGGATAAACATCTAGACCCTGATTCTAGACCACCAGGAAGCTTACTCCAAAGGTTGCGCCTTTTCCAATTTCACTGTCCACAAATACTTCCCCCCCGTGCGATTCAACAATGTGCTTGACAATGGCCAGGCCCAGGCCGGTGCCGCCCTGGCGCCGGGAGCGGGCCTTGTCCACCCGGTAAAAACGTTCGAAAATCCTCGATATACTTTCCCTGGGTATACCCATACCCGTATCGCTTATGGTTGTAACCACCCGATGTTCACGCCTGCGGCTGCGGATGATTATCTTCCCCCCGCGGGGTGAGTACTTGATGGCGTTATCCAGAAGATTTATGAATACCTGCCCGATTAAGTCTTCATCACCCATAACCGGCTCCAGCCCATCAGTGTAAATAAACTCGACATGCAGGCGCTTTTCGCTGATCTGGGGGCTCATAATGTTGGTGACGTTGCGGATTACCCGCACCACTGAAACGGGCACCGGTTTCACCATCCGTTCTTTGGATTCGATGGACGAGAGGGTCAAGAGATCCTCAATAAGCCGGTTCAGCCTTTCCGTTTCAGTATCGATAATGCTCAGGAAACGCCGGCAGGTGTCAGTATTGGCCAGGGCTCCATCCAGTAGAGTCTCGACAAAGCCTTTAATTGAAGTGAGGGGAGTGCGCAGTTCGTGGGAAACATTGCCCACAAATTCGGAGCGCATCTGATCAAAATTGCGGGCCTCGGTCACATCGTGAAAGACCGCCACAGCTCCCAGGATGCCGCCCCCCACATCGGTCAGGGCGACGGCGTGCACCCTATAAAAACGATTATTGGAATCGAAACGGGTTTCGGTAAAAACCTCTTTTCCGGTGCTTAAGACCCCGTCAATCATGTTGTTGATGGCGCGCTCATTGCTGGCCTGGTGCAGGGGTATATTCAACAGGCTGTCCTCGCGGGCCAGAAACAAGTTTTCGGCCGCTTTATTGGCCATAGTGATGCGGCCTTCTTTATCACAGACGATCACCCCGTCAATCATGCTGTTTAGAATACCCGGTATGTTGTTGTCCCACCTTACCATTGACGCCACCCTTTTACCTCTTTCCTCTTTTCTCACCGAAGCTACGCTTTTCCGCTTTCCATTAAACGGTAGCCTATTCCCCGAACGGTTTCAACATATTCCGGGAAGGCCGGATCATCCTTCAGTTTTTGCCTGAGATGCCTTATATGCACATCCACCGTTCGCGCGTCACCCAGTGACTCGTATCCCCAGACCCGCTCCAACAAAGCCTCCCTGGTGAATACTTTGCCGGGCTGGGCGGCCATAACATAGAGGAGTTCATATTCTTTGGGGGTTAGTTCCAGCCGGTCTTCCCCCAAATACACTTCATGTTTGTCGGGAATTACAATAAGGTCTTTGATAATAAAGGCCTTTTGCCCGGCTGCTTTTTCCGCCTCCAGAACCTTTAAGGCCCGCAGCCTGGCTTTTACTCTGGCTACCAATTCCTTGGGACTGAACGGCTTTTTGATGTAGTCGTCGGCGCCCATCTCCAAACCCAGCACGGTATCAAACTCTTCGGCTTTGGCGGTCAGCATTATTATGGGTATAGAGCTGTACTTGGGATCCTGTTTCAGCGTGCGGCAAACTTTAAGTCCGTCCATTCCCGGAAGCATTATATCCAGGATGATAAGGTCCGGGTTCTGCAACTTGACCACATCGATGCCGCTCTTGCCGTCGTAGGCCGAAACAACTTCAAAGCCATCCTTTTCCAGGTTAAATGTTACCAGTTCCACGATATGTGATTCATCGTCAACCACCAGTATTTTGGCCTTCTGCATCTTTTACCACCTCAAGCCGATAACGGCCCCCATGCGTCCCGTAATGCCATCATCGCGTCGGTAAGAGTAAAAAAGCTCCGGATGGCAGGACGTACACAGTCCGCAACTTTGGATATTTTCAGGTTTGACTCCCATGCCTGCCAGAATGACGGTATTGGTCAAAGCCAGATCCCAGGTGGTTCGCCCGGCTTCACTCCTTAGCAAGCGGGAGTGGTCAGGAAACCCGCCGGCCACCCGGCCAGCCAGGTCCGGCCCAATCTCAAAACAACAGGGGCCTATTCCCGGTCCTATAAAGACCCGTACATCGTCATAACGGCAGGCAAAACAACGGTTCATTTCCTGCAAGGTTTTTTCCGCAATCCTTCCGATCGTCCCCTTCCACCCGGCATGCGCCAGGGCCACCACCCGCCGAACCGGATCAAAAAAATACAGCGGAAAACAATCGGCAAAGAATTCGGTCAGGTAAAGACCAGGGCTATTGGTTAACAAAGCATCACAATCGGGAATGGCACTGGCCATATCCAGAGCCCCGCAGCCGGCATCGCTCCGGTCCGCTCGTTGCACCGTGGTTCCGTGGACCTGCTGGCAGCAAACCATTTGCACAGTTGAAGCACTTAAAACCTGCATCAGCCGCGAACGGTTCATAAGAACGGTTTCCGGTTCATCCCCCACATGCAGAGCTAAATTCAGGGAATTATAGGGGGGCAGACTATCGCCCCCCGCGCGGCAGTTAAAAACTGCATCGACTCCCATGGCCTCCCAATCGGCTATTTTAATATAGGCGATTTGATCTCTGATTTCGCTTGTCCACCAGTTCATTTGTTGTTCCTTTCCCTTTGGGATACAATAATACTCAGGTGATTGTATGAGATGTCCGCTTTGTCAGGCCTTTCTCAATGAACAAAATACTTGTCCCCAGTGCGCCTGGAATACCTCCCAAAGCAAATGGGCTCTACTGGGCGGTTTTGAGCTGCCCAGGCAGCTCATCATAGAAAGTCTCCTGCAATCTTACGGAATTCCCATGAAGACTATCCACCAGGACCCGTCCCAGTTTACGTTCAATATTGGGCCCCTGGCCGAAACCCTGATTTTTGTGCCTGATTTCTATCTGTCAGAAGCCCTCGAACTGATTGAGGGGCAAAACGATTTTCCCTATCAAGACGAGGAGCCGGAATAGTCGATAATACCTCTAGCATTTTTAAGTCTTAACCGTCAGCAGCATCCATGATCCAGGGGGTAATAAGGTGCTTACCATCAGTCAGGCTGCCGCCCGTTTCGGAGTCAGCAATCGCCAAATCCATGAGTTGATAAGCATGGGATTTCTTAACGTTTCCAGCATAAGCCGCGACAATCGCGGGGTAAAATACCTGCTTTCCGAACAGTATCTTGACCACCTGGACTTATACTCGCTTATAGCTGAAGCCCAGGAAGCAAAACGGAGGACTGGGAATTACCCCAACCGCCCACTGGATTGGAAGCGCCTGGGCAGGGCGGCGGACTACTATCAACGGTTCCTGGAAGAAATCGGCTTGAACTGCCATGCGCCACTGCTGGAGGCCAGTTTTTATCTCTTCCACCTCAACCACTATGCCAAAAGCTATGCCGAAAAGAGCAAGGAATTGTACGGGTTGAAAAAACAGGTCTTAAAAAAGATGCTGGAAGAATACCGGCCCCTGTTTAATATAACCTATCTGCTCGGGCCGGACAGAAAGAAGGTCTGGCTGTGCGAAGACTGCAAGAGCAACGCCAGGAAGGCCGGCATACCCTTTACCGAATATGCCCGGCGTGAATACCATTGTTCAAAATGCTATGTCCAAAACCTGGAGAAGGAATATTATTCGCTTATTCAATTTGACCTGGTTTTGGAAGGGCATCGGTTCAGCTTTCATTTACCGCTGTCAGCAGCCCGGTTTGTCAAAGACCTCCACCTGGTCAATCAGGCGCTAAGAAAGACCTGCCGCTATAATGACTTGATGTTTATTTATGGCCGGTCCGTAAGCCGGGTCGAAGAACAGGTCTACCCCCTCACCATGATAGTGGATGGTCTACAACGCTTCTTAAGCAGGCCGAATGAAAAAGAGTCTTACTAGGAAGACCCTTCTTTGGTGTCATCTTTCATTTGTTCTATTGTCCGAATAAAACTATTGAGGTCCGCAAATTGGCGGTAGACTGAAGCAAAGCGCACATAAGCAACCTCGTCCAGGGCGTGTAAACGGTCCATCACCTTTTCCCCGATGACCAGGCTGCTTACCTCCCGGTCGTAAGCGTCCCTCAATTCCCGTTCGATATCCGCCACCAGGGTTTCAATCTGTTCAGTACTTATGGGGCGCTTTTCACAAGCCCGGGATAGACCGGCAAAAACCTTGGTCCGGTCGAAGGGCTCCCGACGACCGCCTTTTTTTATCACCAGTAAAGGCCGCTCCTCCACCCGTTCGTAAGTGGTAAAGCGCCGTTTACAGGCATTGCATTCCCGGCGCCGTCGGATGGCCGAACCGTCCTCACTGGAGCGCGAATCAATGACCCGGCTTTCATAGTCCTGGCAAAAAGGGCAGCGCATGTTATTCACTCCAGATGCTGTTATCCCGCATTCTTCCCTTATTATGAACAAAGCCCGGCCAAAATTCAACTCAAGGACGGATTTTACAGGCGCTTATGCTTAAGTTTTATCACAGTTGATCTTCATCAATGATATAATTGCGCCTGAAGTCGTTCATCTCGGCCACGGTGGGAACCTCCACCAGGATAACATCGCGGCCGATGCGAACTATTTTATCCCAGGGGACCGATATTTCCTCCCTCTTGAAGAAAAAACTTAATCCTTTTTGCTTGCCGGGCAAAATCAAAGCCAGCACCCGGCCGTTGTTTAGATCCAGGTCTATATCGATGATATTGCCCAGCTTCTTGCCGTCCAGGATATTGACAACATCGCGCGCCCGCAGGTCGGATATCTTAATCATAGGCTTCACCCCTCTCCCATATAAATATGTGATCTCTTCTCACATTATGAAATCGGCGCCTCAAGCATATAATCCGCGTCGTATACGCGCCTGCAGGTTTTTTTCCAGCTGCCGCAAAAGATCGATTTTTTTATATTTATTACGATTGTATAGAATTCTATAAAGGATTCGGCTTCAAATAACGATACTATATTATAGTCAACACAATTTAACGGGCTGGACTCGCTTTAGAGAGGCCCGTAGCGGTACCGAACGATTGAAGTACCGCTTCCTTGATTTGCCCATAGAGGAGGAACCAGGATGATTAGGGCTCTTTATACAGCGAGCACTGGAATGGCTGGCCAGCAGATGGCCATTGACACTCTGGCCCACAATTTAGCCAATGTTAACACCGTCGGGTTCAAACAACAGCGTGTCGAGTTCCAGGACCTGCTATACCAAAACGTCAAAAAGCCTGTCGCCAACGAAACCACCAACCAGCCAACCGGAATTCAAGTCGGCATGGGTGTAATGCCCGCCGCCATAAACACCCTGTATACTGATGGCAGCCTCCAGAATACCGGCAACAAACTGGATGTAGCTATAAGCGGACCGGGATTTTTCAAAGTCGAAGTACCCGGATATGACGACCCCCTGTATACCAGGGACGGGTCCTTTAAAGTAGATGCCTCCGGTCAGCTGGTCACGTCTCAAGGCTACAAGGTAGTCGGGGTGGATGCTGTAGACGAAGGAGCCTACGATATCGCCATCGATAAAAGCGGCAAGCTTACCTATAAGATAGCGGGGTCGGAAGACATTCAGGACGCCGGGCAGATTGAGGTAGCCAGCTTTATGAATCCGGCCGGGCTGGAAAAAATGGGGAGCAATCTGCTCCAGGCTTCAGCCAATTCCGGAGACCCGGTTGATTGGGATCCGGAAAACGATCACAGCATTATATTGACCCCCACTTATCTCGAGATGTCAAGCGTATCGGTGGTTGAAGAAATGGTCAAATTGATATCCGCCCAGCGGGCCTACGAGTTTAATTCCAAGGTAATTACATCAGCCGATGAAATGCTGCAGACGGCCACCAACCTGCGCAGGTAGTATATAACGATTTAAAGAGGTAGTAAAGATGTTGTCATCAGTTAGTAACAACGTTTCAAATCAGGCCTCCAACCTGGTCCTGGCTTCGAAAACATCAGGCGGAAGTAAAGACTTTGCCACTCAATTTGCGTCCGCTCTAAAAAGCGAGGATAGCAAAAAACTGTATCAAGCCTGCCAGGACCTGGAGTCCGTGTTTGTCAACACGGTTATGAAGACCATGCGGCAAAGCATTCAAAAAGGCGGCTTGCTGGGAGACAGCTTTGCCGAGGACACTTTTCAGTCAATGCTTGATGAAGAATACTCCAAACAGATCAGCAAAACCAAAACCCTGGGCATAGCCGATATGCTGTACAGACAGTTGAGCCAGAACATTACTGATAAAAGCACTCCAACCGGTCAGTCCGGTTCATCACCAGAGGCCGCTTCAACCAGGGGAAACAATTCGACAAATCATGGTAATACGGCCGAATCGACCGATTCGCGTAAATAGAGCAGCGTAAAAACCATTGCTTTTTTCCATGCAACAGCAGTCAACTCTATCATCCTCAGTACAAAATCCAAGGAAATATTATTAAGCGCAACATCCTCCTCGCAGCTTATATATTTTGGGGCCGGTTTCTACCGGCCCTCTTATTTCTGTATATGTCATTTATGAAGAACAAGATAGGACAACCGGTGAATCATTTAATCCCGGTTTTTTTGACGTTCTTTCTCTGATGGCTGAGATTTGTTCGCGTGTTTTGACCCGTTGCCGTTGTTGTCGCTGTTATTGCCGTTATTCCCGCTTCCATTGCTATCATTATTGCTGCTGCTCCCGTTTCCATTGTTGTCATTATTGCCATGGCTGCTGCTTGGGCTCTGCTTTTCACTGCTGTCGGTATTTCCCGGGTTGTTATTTTTATCGTCATTGCCATTAATGGTGCTGTTGTTATTACTGTTGTCGTTGTCATGCATGCTGTTAACACCCGAGTTGTTGTTGTTTGTGTTATGGCCGCCTTTTTCGTTCTCGGCACCTGGCTGATTATCTGTTTTGGGTTTCTCCTTTCCCGTCCCCTGCTCGTTATTCCCGGTCTTTTTTGATTCATCGGACTGCTCTTGGCCATCTTCCCCAGCGGGCTGGTTGTATTTTTGCCAAAGCCAGCTCTGCGGGTCATCCTGGTTCACCAAACGGCCCTGGGAATTATCCTCATTATATTTATGGAGCGATTGGTTGATATGCGCCAGCCCGCTTTGGCCCCGTGGCCAATACTTACCCTGGGCTTCAACCTTAATTACGATGTTTTCTTGCTGGGCGTTGCCAATCTGTTGCATGGTCCGTTCAAGCAGCCCGGGCAGAACTTCTTCCACCCTTTTTCCCCACATGGGCATTCCGACCGTAAGGTTTTGGCCTAGACCCCCCTGGATTTTTATGCTTACCACCCGGCCCCAGCTGTTTACCCCCAGTTCGACTCCCGGCGAAAGACGGGCCCAGGCGGCTACGGTAAGAAAATTAACCGAAAGAGCCAGGGTTATTATTAAAACGGCTGCCGCAACCACAGGCCGATAGGCTGCCCTGACCACGGGAGCATACATCTGCCCGATATGCAAACGCCCTTTGGTCTTGACCTTTTTAAACTCTCCCCCCGGCATTAACAATATCGCCCAGTTGTCACCGGATTCAAAAACCGTTCCTTTATGCCTCACTCCCACGCCTCCCTTCCTCCAGGGTCAGATAAACCTTCAAACAATTGTAGTCACCACTAATAATCAAGGCCGTTGTAATTATGAATTTTCGATAGCGGTCCAAAAGTTTTCGATTGATGCCATAACGAGTCTCCAATAGTATCAAGGGCAGCATTTTCTTGCCATTTAAAAATTCAAGTAATTCTCTATCCTCTGCTATCCTTTTGGCCGCAGTCAAAGCTTCTTTTCGGGTTTTGGCCTGGCGCGGCGAATACTCGGGAAGCTCCTTAAAAACTATTCCCATAGGCTGCAATTCATTAGACAGCCTTTCTATCTCCTGGCTGCGAGCCATGTCGTCAATTATCGTCTCAATCTGATAGTCAAGATCGGTTTCGTGAATCCGGGGATAAAACTCACCGGACAGGAATCTCCGCTGCGCTGTCTGTTTGCGTTTGAAATCAATCAAGCGGTTACGCACAACTTTTCCTATATATAAAAGCAGGCTTCCTTTGTGGGGAACGTATTTTTGAACAGCTTCCCAGAGAGCTAACTGGGCAATCCCGGCTTCTTCATCATCACGGTGAATAAAACATCCACAGGTTTTGGATGCCACTCGCAAACTAAAATCCATAAGCTTCGGCAGTTCTTCGAGCGCATCTTCCTGCCCCTCGCTGTATCGTTTCCACTGCTCTTCTATGACGCTCGACCATTGACTATTATCCGCTGCTGTCATCCTCTTCCTCCAGGCGGCTTCCCATCCCCTTTGCCCGTTAAGAATACTACGGGCAAAGACCAGCGCTGTGACAAAATCAATATTCTACTGGCAACGCTATAATTATACCTGAAGCATCATTTTCCGATAAATGAAGCAGCCTTATTCTCCATTTAAACATCACCTGATATATATACGTTTTTAGATCATTAATTTCAGGGGTCAAGAATCATTTGCATAATATTTTCCTGCCTTTCTTACAATAAAATATCTGCTAGATCTGAAGGATTTGTTCGACCAGTGTAGAACTTAAGTACAGAATAGCAGTAAATACCCTCCGTTCCCTGTTATGTGGGGCTTTACAGGAGGGCATTTATCATGAATAATTTAGCTTGGATGCCAGGCTATATATATTGTTTGGAGAATAGCCCAAAGTTCGAATTTACTCACTTTTGATATTCATAACAACCCGGTATATCCTTTGAAAGCAAAATTAAAGATACACCACATATGAATAAGGAAAGGAGGGAAATTGATGGACTACAAGGAGATCATCGCCAAATTTGCTGATAAGCCGGGAGGACTTATCGAATCTTATCACGCTCTTCTAAAAGAATTCAGCTACCTGCCCGAGGAAGCCATTGTCGAGGCCGCCAAGGTCTTTAAAATGTCTACCGCCGAAGCCTTCGGAGTAGCCACATTCTATTCCATGTTCTCTGTAAAATCCAGAGGCAAGTACGTGATTCGGATTTGTGAAAGCGCCCCTTGTCACATTGCAGGTGCCGCTGACGTGGTTGCCGCCATGGAAAAAGAACTGGGCATTAAGATGGGAGAAAGCACTGCCGATGGACGCTTTACTCTTGAGTTCACCGAGTGCGTAGGCCAATGCCAGGCTACCCCGGTTATAACCGTTAACGGCAAACCCTATCTGGACATAACTGCGGCTAAGATACCGGCAATTTTAGCCGAATGTAAGTAATGGAATAATATAACTTCAAAAAGAAAGGAGGGCATACAAATGGCCGAAGAAATGCGCATTGTACTGCGTAATTATGGCAAGGTGGACCCCCTGAACATCGATACCTATCTCGCCCAGGGCGGTTACAAAGGTTTGGAAAAAGCGCGCAGTATGGGTACAGCGGATCTCATCGCGGATGTAAAAAAGGCTAATTTAAGAGGCCGCGGCGGTGCTGGATTTAACTGTGGAATGAAATGGTCTTTCGCTGCAGGAGTTCAAGCCGACCAGAAGTATGTAATATGCAATGCTGATGAAGGCGAACCCGGAACTTACAAAGACCGCCTCATTATGGAAAACGATCCGCAAACCCTTATCGAAGGTATGGCTATTTGTGCCTATGCTATAGGAGCAACAAAAGGTTATATATACTTGAGAGGTGAGTATCCCTTCCTGGTGGACACCTTAAACACCGCTATCGCTCAGGCCAAAGACAAAGGCCTGCTTAAAGATTTCGATCTGGAAGTAAGAAGCGGTGCGGGCGCGTATGTATGCGGTGAAGAAACCGCTCTCATCGAGTCCATCGAAGGCAAACGCGGCGAGCCCAGGTTCAAACCGCCTTTCCCTCCGGTTATCGGCCTGTGGGGCAAACCCACCATCGTAAACAACGTTGAAACTTATGCCAATATTCCCGTTATCGTTGAAAAAGGCGGGGACTGGTACGCCGCTATCGGGGACAAGGCCTATCCCGGAACCAAGGTCTTCACCCTGACCGGCGACGTAAACAACCGGACTTTCTTCGAAGTTCCCACCAACATCACCATCCGCCAATTGGTCTTTGATTTTGGCGGCGGAGTAAAAGACGGCAAGAAATTCAAAGCCGTCCAGATCGGCGGAACTTCCGGAGGATTCATTCCCGAATCACTGCTGGACACCTGCATAGCTTTTGACTCAATGAGCGCCATCGGTGCTACACTGGGTTCAGGTGCCACCTTTGTCATGGATGAAACCCGTGACGTTGTAGATATTATTACTAGAATAGCTGGCTTCTTTGAACATGAATCCTGCGGCAAATGCGCTCCCTGCCGGGAAGGCACAGCCCGCGTAGCTGAACTGATGGAAAAGATAAACGACGGCCACGGTTCAGCCAAGGACACCGCCCTGCTCAACAAGCTGGGAACGGTGATGTCCTACTCCTGTTTGTGCGGTTTGGGCCAGGCGGCTCCGGCTCCGGTTCTGACCACTATCAAACATTTCGAAGCCGACTACGCAGCTAAATTTAAGTAGAAAGGGAGGGAAGAAAATGGCAAATATAATCATAGATGGGATCAAAGCTTCCGTTCCTGACGGTTCTACTATCCTGCAGGCAGCCAATCAAGTCGGCGTGAGAATACCCACTTTGTGCTACCACCCTGATCAATCGATCAAGGCCAACTGCCGTGTCTGCGTGTGTGAAGTGGAAGGCAACCGGCTGCTGCAAGCGGCTTGTGCTATACCCGTTTTTGACGGAATGGTGATTAAAACCCGCTCACCCAAGGTAATTGAAGCCAGAAAAACTATACTCGAGCTGATTCTAGCCAACCATCCCCAGGATTGTCTGAATTGTATTCGCAACGGCAACTGTGAATTGCAGGAACTGGCTGAAGAATACTGCATCAGAGAAAATCCCTTTGAATATAAAGTACGCGGTTTTGCAAAGGATTTCTCCACTCCGTCCCTTTTCCGGGATCCTGACAAGTGCGTTCTTTGCCGCCGCTGTATTGAGGCCTGTTCTGTAACTCAAAGCGTAAATGCTCTGGGCCTGGTAAATCGCGGCCATCACTCCATGGTTGTTCCCACCATGGGCGGCAACCTGATTGACAGCCCCTGCGTCATGTGCGGCCAGTGCATCCATGCGTGCCCGGTTGGCGCTATCGGTGAAGTAGAACAGATTAACGATTTCCTGGCTGCGGTAGCAGATCCGGACAAGGTGGTTATCACCCAGATCGCTCCGGCGGTTCGCCTGGCTATATCCGAAGAAATCGGGATGGCAACCGGTGCCATGGCTATGGAAAGCTTTGTTACCGGGTTGCGTCAGATTGGATTTGACTATGTTCTGCACACCAACTTCACTGCCGACCTGACCATTCTGGAGGAAGGCAACGAGTTGTTAAAGAGGGTTAAAGAAGGCGGAACCCTGCCCATGTTCACTTCCTGCAGCCCGGGCTGGATCAACTTCTGCGAGACCTTCTATCCCGACCTGTTGGACAATCTGTCCACCTGCAAGTCTCCCCAGCAGATGTTTGGGGCTCTGTCCAAGACTTACTGGGCAGAAAAGATGGGCATAGACCCGTCCAAGATCTATTCCGTATCCATCATGCCCTGCGTGGCCAAGAAGTTTGAGGCATCCCGCCCCGAAATGAACTCCAGCGGCTACCAGGATGTCGACCTGGTCTTAACCACCAGGGAAGTGGGCCGCCTCTTCAGAATGAGCGGTCTGGACTTCTCCAAGCTGCCCGGCTCCAACTTCGATTCCTGGATGGGAGCCTACACCGGCGCAGCCGTTATCTTCGGCGCATCCGGCGGTGTTATGGAAGCAGCCTTGAGAACCGTCTATGAAGTAGTAACCGGCAATACTCTGGAAGATGTCAACTTCAAGAGCATTCGTGGTTTCGACGGAATCAAGGAAGCCGAAGTAGATCTGAACGGCCTGGTAGTCAAGGTGGCCATCGCCCACAGCCTGTCCAATGCCCGCAAGCTGATGGATCAGGTAAGGGCCGGCGAATCTCCCTACCACTTCATCGAAATTATGGCCTGCCCGGGCGGCTGCATAGGCGGCGGCGGACAGCCCATAACCAAACGCAATGCCAAACGCATTGAGCGCATCGATGCTATCTACGTCGAAGACGAAGGGTTGCCGATCCGCAAATCCCATGAAAATCCGGAAGTCAAGAAGATTTACGAAGACTTCCTGCACGAGCCCCTGGGACACAAATCCCACGAACTCTTGCACACTCACTATCACGACAAACACAAAACCGTTCTATAAAAAAACCGAGGGCGTTCCGCAAGGAACGCCCTCTCAGCTTGTCAAAGAAGCTGTCAGAGCGAGCAAAAAAGTCGAAGATCAAGGAAGTGCAAGAAGCCACGATTGAGGCGTATAGGCATACGTTGATTGAGCGAGTTCTTGCACTGACGCAGAGATTCGGCTTTTTTGACGGTCTGCGAGGGCGTTCCGCAAGGAACGCCCTCTTTGCTTTCTTAGCTTATTAGGGCTTGTGCACTTTAAGATATACCCTAGTAAACTCAAGAGCAACTTTATTATCAGAATCAGCTTTTCTCTGCAGGAGGCTTCTCAATATGCCGCGGCAAGTATCAATATAATTGCTGTCCAATGCAACATCGTAGTAGGCTTGATTTAAGTAGCCGTTTTCCGCCCCCGATCTGAAAATGCCCATTACTTCGTCAACCGTAAAATGATTTGACTCGCATTCAAATTCGCAATAATTCACTATAAACCCGCATCGGGTGAAAAGCTCCCGGTATTCTTGGGCACTATCCAAAAAGAAATAAGGGCTTTTAAAGTGTTTGAATAAAGCAGCTGTCTCCGGGTTGGTGGCAAACCCGGTTATGGCCTCTAAAAATATCGGACAATATCTGCTGGTGGCGGGTGACTGAATAACCATGCTTCCCCCCGGTTTTAAGGCTTTCCAGCATTCCCTGACAACTGGTTTCGGATCAGTGAACCATTGTAAAGCCGAGTTGCAGTATATATGATCAAATTCATTCAAGTAATCCAATTGGGCTGCATCCTTAACTACAAAGTGGAGATTGGCCGGTCTGGAATAAGTTGCAACCGCCTGATCAATCATTCCCTCCGAGACATCCACCCCAACAACCCTTCCGGTCGTCATTTGCGCAATTCGGGCAGTGGTTGTGCCCGGTCCGCAGCCCAGATCGAGAACGCTGTCAGAACTGCTAATATCAGCCAAATTAAGAAGGGTATGACCCGTCATCTTCTGAACCAGCCCGGTCTGTTCATAACTGGCTGCTTTGCTCGAAAAGTTCAACTTTTCCATACTATTTGCCTCCCTTTGTATAATTATTAAACACGGTGTATTTTCAGGAAACCTCCGGGGAAAAATTTTTATCCCAGGACGGATAAATAGACCACCTTTTGCCCTTTCACCAGCAATGGCCCGTGGCTGTTTTGGGCGTCAAAATACAGGCAATCACCTTCACCCAGCATGAACTCCTGGTTGTCATAACGGTAGCCCATGCTGCCTTCCAGCACCAGGATAAATTCCTGTCCAGGGTG
>JBDKUE010000127.1:0-2773 GCA_039679855.1 Syntrophomonas sp. | reverse complement strand
TTTGGTGTGCCGTAGTCCTGCAGCACGGTGGTAGCACCCTGAGTCAGACACCAGAACATCACGATAGCTGCAGAGGCAGCGGACTGCATTTCCAGGATCGGAGCATACCAGGCCAGGGGTATCTTACCGTCGCCACGATATCCGAACTGCTGTCCTAACTCGGCCTCTTGAATAGTCTTGTATACATTCTTGTAAACATCGGGGGTTATAACGGCATTCTCGTTGCCGCCCACAAAGGTACAGCCTATTTCATCGGCATCTTTGTTGGCCGGGCAGAGAACGTCGCGGCAGATTTTGAAGTTGACATCCAGGAAATTATCGATATCGTCTAATCCGTAGTATTCATTGTAAGCGGGCAGGGACAAAAGCTTGTCCATGGGAAGCCATTCCTTTATTACGAACTTAATATCGCGGGTGTTTAACAGATATTGATTATGTGGCAAAACAATTCCCCCATTTCTGATTGTTTAATTGATACTAACGTGGTGCTAATAATGCTCAGGCTGTGTCGCCCCGCATGGATTCGCTATCGCCCTCACGCAGCGGTTAAGCGATCTAGTTGTGTCACCTCCTGCCTTTAAAAAAGTTCCGTTTTTCTCCCTGGCTGGTATAAAGCAAATAATAAGTAGCCTTGGGAGGGTTTTACTTCTTGTTGGACTTACGCCAGATATTCATATTTTCCGCGGCAGCGATCAACTCATCACGGAAATCTGGATGGGCTATAGAAATTAAAGCCTCCGCTCTTTCCCAGGTGCTCTTTCCTTTAAGGTTGGCTATTCCATATTCAGTTACAATCATGTGAGTAGCGGTCCTGGGATCGGTTACAATGGCTCCCGGAGATAGAACCGGTTTAATCCTTGACTCAACTTTACCTTTAAGATCAATAGTCGAAGGCAAGCAGACGAAACTCTGACCACCCTTGGACTTATAGGCTCCTTCGACAAAGTCCAGTTGTCCGCCTGTTCCGCTTATATGCCTGGTGCCTACGGTTTCGGCACATACTTGACCGAATAAATCCATCTCAATAGCGGCATTAATGGATACAAAGTCGTCTAACTGGGCTACTACAAAAGGATTATTGGTATAATCTACGGAATAGGAAGCGCAGCCCGGGTTGTCATCCAAATAATCGTATAATTCTTGACTTCCCATGGCAAAGGAGTAGACTTGTTTATACTTATCAATGTTCTTTTTGGCACCGGTGATCTTACCTGCTTTGAACATTAAAAGATAGGCGTCCACATACATTTCAGTGTGTACACCCAAATCTTTTAAATCAGAGGCGGCTACCATGCTGCCTACTGCGTTTGGAGTACCACCTATACCCAACTGAAGGCAATTGCCGTTATACAAACGTCCAATAATATATTCAGCAATTTTGGCTTCAACCGGGCTGGGTGGAGCTGAGCCTATAGTAGCAATAGGATCATTTTTGCTTTCGATAATGTAGTCAACCTGTGAAATGTGAACAGATTCCTGATTACCACCCAGACAGCGAGGCATATTGTTGTTGACTTCCAAAATTGTGACCCGGGATTGCTCCATCATAGCCCAGCAGTTAACGGCACTGCCTCCAAAATTGAAGTAGCCGTGCTTATCCATGGATGTTACCTGAATTACAGCTACATTCGTAGGGGCGCAGTCTTTTCTGGTCATCATGGGATTTTCATGAAATTTCATGGGTATATAGTACAAATTTTTACCGATAAACTTTTTGTCATGTCCTGATACATGCCAGCTGTTCCAGGTGAATGCTTTCTGGTCGGGGTCAGCTTCCGCGGTAAAATGCTGGTATGCACCTATGTCGCAGCGGATTTTCACGTCCTCGAGCTGATCCTTACGTTTGGCCAGGGCCTCGTCAAATTCCCGTGCGCAGTTGATTCCGAAACCGTACTCCACCCAATCTCCTGACTGTACCAATGTGGCAGCCTTATCCGCACTTATCAGTTTACCCTTATACATATCCAACCATGTCTGATGCATTTAATCGCCTCCCTCATTAATTCCAATTTTGTACTCAGCAGTATCCTTTTTTGAATATAGAGCGGAATTCTAGAATTCCGCTCTATATTGGCTGCATTTTCTAGTACTCGTAGTTACTAATTTCGCCGCGTTTGAGGCAGTTAGTAATTGTTAGGCGTTGAATTTCGTTGGTACCTTCGTAGATCTGGGTGATCTTAGCATCCCTCATCATTCTCTCTACCGGATAGTCGCGGGTGTAGCCGTAAGCTCCTAAAATTTGAACAGCTTCGGTGGTCACCTGCATAGCCACGTCGCCGGCATAGCACTTGGCAAAAGCTCCCTGCATCTGATAGGGTAGGCCGGCATCTTCTCTCCAGGCTACCTCGTAAACAAGGTTGCGCGCAGCTTGAATTTTCATAGCCATATCAGCCAGTTTAAAGGAAATGGCCTGGTTGGCAAAAATAGGTTTGCCAAACTGTTGGCGCTCCAGAGCGTAGTCCAGGGCATGGCGGAAAGCACCTTCTGCAATTCCCAAAGCCTGGGCGGCAATCCCGACTCGACCGCCGTTCAAAACATGCATGGTCTGTCTGAATCCGTCGCCTTCTTTACCGATCAGGTTTTCTTTGGGTACTATACAGTCTTCGAAGACCAGTTCATAGCATGCCGAAGATCTTATACCCAGGGTTTTTTCACACTTGCCGAAGCTAAAACCCGGCATGCCCTTTTCAATAATCAGGTAGCTGCTGTTGCTATGCTTTTTATCCCTGGCCCCGGTACGGACCAGGATGACATAGGTGTCGGCATAATAGCC
>JBDKUE010000105.1:0-33478 GCA_039679855.1 Syntrophomonas sp. | reverse complement strand
TTGGTAAAGGCCGCCCGGCTTCCCAGGTCGCCTGCCAGAGCCCGGCCCTTTTCCTCATTGAGGTCTACTATAACTGCATTGGCTCCCAGGCTGATAAATCTTCGCGCCACCGCTTCACCCAGCCCCGACGCCCCTCCGCTTATAACAGCGGTTTTGCCAAGTATGTTCATCGATTACATCCCCCTATGCAATGAGTACTAGCTGCCGGTAAACTACGGAGTTCTTTTTTCGCAAAAGGCTATCATTCCCTCTTTTTGATCATTGGTGCTGAAACAAAGCGCAAATATGTCCGCTTCTATGGCCATAGCCGTGTTTATATCGCTTTGCATTCCTTCGTTTACCGCCCTCTTGGTTAAGCCTACCGCAATGGGTCCTTTATTTACAATCCTCCTGGCTATACCCCGGACATAGCTTAATAACTCCCCGGCAGAAACAACTTCGTTGACCAGCCCGATGCGCTGGGCCTGGTGGGCGTCTATTATGTCACCGGTGAAGAGCAACTGTTTGGCCATCCCCACCCCCACCAGCCGGGGCAGCCGCTGGGTGCCGCCGAAGCCCGGCGTTATTCCCAGGTTTATTTCCGGATGCCCGAACCGGGCTTTTACCGATGCAATACGGAAATCACAGGCCATGGCCAGTTCGCACCCCCCGCCCAGGCAAAAGCCGTTGATAGCTGCAATTACCGGTTTGGGCAGACACTCGATCTTGCGCAGAACCGCCTGGCCAAAAAGGCCAAATTCCCTGGATTCCATGGCGGTCATGGATTTCAGGTAGTTTATATCGCCCCCCACTACAAAAGAAGCATCACCTGACCCGGTTATAATTACCGCTTTTATCTCGTTGTCAGTGGACACTACATCAATTGCGGCGGCAAGTTCTTTAACGGTGGGCATATCCAGGGCATTTAAGAACCTGGGCCGGTTGATGGTTACAGTTGCGATTCCATCGTAACCCTTATTCAGCAGCACACCCGAATGATCCATGTACATGTCCACACTCCTTTTCACCTCTCAAGTAGATCTTCTAAAGATCACTCTCTGTTCAAATTTGAAATGCAAGTAGTATGCCAGTGAGGAGGCTTTTCGAGAAGAAGTCGTAGTAGAGGGTTTGAGTCCTGCTAGCGTGTTTAAAGAGCATGGACCGGGGGAACTCATCGAAGCTGTCAAAGTTATAGATGAATGCACGAAACGCCCATTTTAAGGCTCCCAGCTGGATTTCGCAAAACTGCCAAACGATTCGCGTTTCGTCTACCGGGCGAAATCAGGGGCGTATGGTGGCTAAGATCCAGTCTCCGGTTTTTTCAAATCCCAGAGTTTCATATAAGCCTTTTAAAGCCAGATCTTCGGTCATGTAAAACAGGTAAGGAGTCTTGCCTTCTTTAATAAGCCCCTGGCAAAGTCCCATAAGGCATGAGCTGGCATATCCCTGTTTTCTATGCTCCGGTTCGGTATAAACCGCCCCTATCATAGCCGCATCTTCCGTTTCGGTGGTGGTAAGGGCGCAGGACGCTATTTGGTCATTATGGCGGATATAATGTACTCTTCCCCAATTCAGGATGCCTGGCAGCCGGCTTTTCGCATCATACAGCATATCATTGTTGCCGTAAAAATCAACCAGCTCCCGCAACTGGGCATGTGAAGCCCGCTGGCTGGTATGCCCCGGATTATATCCAGCTCTTTCGGCCCGCAGTTGGCAGAGGGTGTACTCGTGCGGGTCACGCTCCGGTCCTTCGCCAATTGAGATAAGTTTTTTAATATAGTCGCTTCTTCCCACCAAATGGAGGCTGCTTAAAGGCGTTATTTGATCGGCTGCCTGTTCTATAGCGGCAGTATTTAGCGAGGAAATAGAGCAGTGCACCGGTGTTATCAAGACGGCTATAACGATTTCCCCGTTATCTTTCCCGACCAGGATCCGGTTTTGGGGGTCGACAATTGAGTATACATCAAGATAAGTGAAAAAATACAGGTTGTTAGCGTAATCTCTTTTCAAGAATGCAACAAGCTCAGCAAGGTCAGTAAAGGGTGATAACAGCATTGTGACCCCCCTGGAATAAAATATGATTTTGCATTACCATAGTCTATCTTCTTTTACTTATTATAACAACTATTTTGCTCCATAGAAAAAACCCCAATCGACTGGTCTCATAAATATATATTTACTTGTATCCAGAAAGGTGTAATATACTGAATTTAACTGCATTATGGAGGAAGAATCAGATGAGATTTGTAACCTATGAATACAATGGCGAACAACAGCCCGGGCTTTTACTCTCCGACGGAGTAATCCCCTTGAGCGGGCCGGGTCTGCAGTTTGGCTCTATGAACCAGCTCATCGCAAACATGAATCATGATTTAGAAAAGAAATTGACGGCTCTGGCAAGTTCTCCCGCTTATACCCTGCCCCTGGATTCAATTAAACTTCTGGCCCCTATCCCCTACCCGAGGAGAAATGTATTTTGCCTGGGTAAAAACTACGAGGAGCATGCCCGGGAGATAAACGCTACCCGGATATCTGACGCGGGCATACCCGAAGTCCCGATATACTTTACCAAGCTGGCTGCCCCGGCTATTGCCCATGGTGATTCCCTCGTTGTCTCTCCCCATGCCACCGGACAGGTGGACTATGAGGTTGAACTGGCAATCATCATCGGTAAAGAAGGGAGCAATATCAGAAGAGACGAGGCCCTGGAATATGTCTTCGGCTACACTATCATCAATGACGTCACCGCCCGGGATCTGCAGGTCAGTCACAAACAGTGGTTCAAAGGGAAGAGCCTGGACAGCTTCTGTCCCATGGGACCGTGCATAATATACAGAGACGAAATCAGCGCACCGGTCGAGCTGGACATTCAATGCCGGATAAATGGTGAATTGAGGCAGAATTCCAATACCAGGAATATGATTTTTGACATTCCTTATATAATTAACGACCTCTCCAAAGGGCTGACCTTAAAACCTGGAGACATAATCTGCACAGGGACTCCCAGCGGCGTAGGAATGGGCTTTGATCCGCCTAGATTCCTCAAAGACGGGGATGTGGTAGAATGCTATATCCAGAATATAGGGCGCCTGACTAATAAGTTACGGGTTGAATAGCCCCCGGATCCGCCTTCTGGCAAGGACCCGGGGGCTGTGGTCAATAAAAGCCTTTATTCTGTTACACAGCTACCGGTTCGTGGCGGAGCCGGCCGTTGATTACATTCTGTTCCTGGTGTTTTATCCACTTTCGGTAAGCCGGTTCTCCCAGGCAGGTTATCACGATGCACTGGTCTTCTCGTTGCACCAAAACGATTGAAATACCTTTATACGCAACCTCGACGCAATCATCGCTGCTGGCTGGTTTGGCCGCTATTCGCCTGCCCTGTAAAGCGATTTCCTTTAATATTCTGCTAACCTTTTCGGTTGAAGAAGTAAAATCGAATAAGCGCTCTCTATACCTCTTTATTGCATGCTTGCTCACCCGAATATCCATTTTAACCATCCCTTATATTCTATCAAGCCAGTTGTTTGGCCAGTTCCGGTATTACATCTTTGAGATCGGCGACCAGCACATAATCCGCCATGCTGTTCATAAAAGCCTTTTCGTCACTGTTTATAGAAACTATGGTTCCCGCTTCCCGGATGCCTACGGTAAATTGAACCTGCCCTGAGACACCCAGTATTAATGCCAGCTGCGGTTTGCATATTTTCCCCGACAGGCCTACGATTCTTTCCTCACCCAGCCATTTTTTGTCGCTGGCCACCGGTTTGGAGCAGGCTACCTCGGCTCCCAGGGCTTTAGCTATTTGCTGGATCAAGCTCAGATCCTGCTGGTTTTCCACGCCCTGGCCCACCACCACCAGAATGTCGGCCGCCTCAATATCCACGCTGTCTCCTGCCTTTTCCCGGACCTCAAGCAGTTTTAAAGCCGATGGCTTTATCTCAACAACCGCCGGATTGATTATTCCACCGTCTAGTTCACCGGCCGGGGCAAAGGCACCGGGGGATAAGGCTATCACCTGCCGATCGTTGACAATCTGCTGAGTAGCAACGGTAGCCCCGCCCAGGACATTTCTGATGCACAACAGGGCACCGTTCTCACTCTGCAGGCCTTTTACATCGGTCAGACAGCCTGCCCTCCAGATCTGGGCCAGCCTCCCGGCCAGTTCCTTACCTCGTCTATCGGAAGATAGAAGAACTATGCTGACATCCAACTGTTCAGCCAGCTGCCGCAGGGACTCGGCAATTGCAGCGGTGTCTGCCGGGAGCAGCGCCTCGTTGTCGAGGGCATATACTTCGGCTCCCCGGGCCGCCAAATCAGCGGCCATCCCGCTGTTGTTTATACTTACCGCCTTTATACCCTGGCTATTTACTCGGGCTAAAGCGGCAGCGGCATTTAACAACTCCAGGGCTAAAGTGCCCTTATTACTATATACAAGTATTCCTGCCATTTTATTTCACCCCCTTATATCCTTCTGCCGCCAAAACCTGAATCAATTCTTGGGCACTCTCGACAGAGGTTTGTTTGCGCTGCATCTGGGGAGCCAGGTTGCTGATGGTTTTCACTTGAACACCCTCGGGCACTTCAATATCCAAAATCTCTCTGGGCTTTTTTCCGGCTTTCAATATCTGGCTTACCGAAGGAATGCGCGGCTCATTTATATCGGCCAGCACGCTCAATACCAGGGGCATTTCCATCTCCAGCACTTCTTCGCAGTCTTCCAGGGAGCGAACCACTGTGGCTTTATTGCCGTTTACTTCAATACTTCTGACATACGACGCCTGCGGCAGCTCCAGCATACCGGCCACCCGGGAACCCACCTGGCCGGAATAATTGTCGCCGCTGCCCTCGCCAAAGAGGATTAGATCGACGTTTTCAATACCTTTTATTATGCGGGCAATAAGCTCGGCACTGCGGGCGCTGTCGCTATTCTCCAGTTTGCCGTCCAGGACCAGATAGGCTTCATCGGCGCCGGCCGCCAGGGCTTCTTTAACAGTGTCCTCCAGAGCTTCGCTGCCCACAGCTACCACCATGACTTTGCCTCCCAGGGCTTCTTTTAGCTGCACACCTGCCTCCAGGGCATTTTTATCGATGTTTCCAAAAGTCAGAGGAACGTCCTCCAATACGGGCTGACCGTTGCGGATGCGTATCTGCCTTAAATCCGGAATCTGTTTCATAGCCACTACAATATTCATCATTATCACTCCCTCTATTTAACCGGGCTGTCGCCTGAGATTTGTTTAATAAGTTCTATCCAAAACGAAACTGCACACCGGACCCGCCGGAAGGATAGTGCCATTCCAGGACCTCCGAACCGCAGGCCACCAAGCAGCTACCGCACTCCAGACAGCCGTCACTGCTCACTACTACTTCGCCGTTATCATTCTCACTGTACAAACCGGCCGGACAGGCATAGATGGCTTTTTTCAAGCGGGCATCCTTTTCGCACCCATTTTTTATCTTGATGTGAAAGATTCGATCTTCTTTGAAAACATTCAGACCCAGCTTCCCCTTCAAACCGATAGCCTCACTCATATCTTCATCATCCTCCTCCCCAGCTTTAACAGGCCCCAAATTTCTCCCATGGTGAGATATTTCCTAATGGTTGAATAGATCCTATTTTTAGGCCCGTCCGGCACCTGGTAAAGGTCTTTCATGATGCTCCCGGCCAATTCCGGGTAATGGGTAAAAAGCTGAGGATAATCAAGCGTGTCCAGGGATTCTTTGAAGTTTATAAAATCTTTCATAACGAAGCTATCGTTAAGCAGGCCGGCATAAACTGACAAACTGCTTCTGGTAAAATCATTTTTCGCTTTGGCCTCACTTACCGCACGAGCAGCATAATAGCCGCTGGCCAGGGCATATTCCATCCCTCTTACTGTGACTCCGATGTTCATCGAGAAGCCAGCGGCATCGCCCACTACCAGTATTCCGTCACCGAATAATTCCCCCATACCTTTGAAGCCCCCTTCAGGTATCAGGTGGGCTGAGTATTCGGCTGTTTCCCCGCCGTTTATCAGTCGGGCCACTTCCGGTCTCTCTTTAAACCGGTCCAAGATTTCCGGTGCTTTCAAGTCGGGATTCTCAGCTAACGCATCAATCCCTACCACCATCCCCAGGCTTAAACTGGTCTTGTTGGTATATATAAACCCGCCGCCGAATTTGCCAGCAGTTGCGTCTCCCATAAATAAACGAGCCGCTCCCTCATTTCCGTTGAGATTAAAACGCTCTTCCATGACTCCGGGATCAAGCTCAATGACTTCCTTAAAACCCACCGCGTAATTCTTGGAGTCAATATTTTTTTGCAGCCCGGCCTTGCGGGCGGTAAACGACAAAACGCCGTCCGCGGCGATTACCACATCGGCTCGAAGTTCTTCACCCCCGGCTATTACTCCCTTTACCCGGCCGTCTTCCATGATGAGATCGTCCACCCGGCTCCTGGTAACGATCATAGCGCCCTTTCTCTCGGCCTCTTTGGCCAGCCATTTATCAAATTTGCCCCGTAATACGCTGTAGCTTTGATAGGGTTCTTCTTTTAGTTCCGCCCCGTTATACCTCATGGTTATCGAGCTCTTCCGGCTCATCAAGCAGACCTCTTCATGGGCTATATGCCTTTCCAGGGGAGCTTTTTCCCACAGCTCTGGGAAAAGCTCCCGCACCGGGTTAATATAGATCCGGCCCCCAGTAACGTTCTTGGCCCCGCAGTAATCGCCCCTTTCCAAAAGGAGCACCTCCAGGCCTTCCGCCGCCATGGTATAGGCAGCCGCCAGGCCGGCCAGACCGCCCCCTACTATAAGCGCATCAAATGATTCGCCCTGACTTCCCATTGTCGTCAACCTCGCTTTTACTAGAAGCCGGTTGGGAGGAGCAGGCAAACCTCCTCCCAACCTGACTTATTCAAAATCTTTACGCTAAAACAATACCCGCCACGATCATCTTCTGCATATCCGCCACACCCTCTACCTGGGGTCCCAGGATGGCGTCGCGGTAAAGCCTGGTCACTTTGTAGTCGTTCATCAACCCATATGAGCCGTGCACATCGATGGCTACGCGGGCCGCCTCCACAAATGTGTCGCATACGTAGGTCTTGGCCAAGGCCGCCTCCTTGGCAAAAAGGGCCGGGTCTTTGGCGTCGTTGGCCAGGCAGCCCAGGCGATAGGTAAGCCAACGGCAGGCTTCGTATTTTATAGCCAGGTCGGCAATTCTCAGTTGAATAGCCTGAAACTTGGCAATAGGCGCGCCCCGGTGGGTTTTTTCCTTGACGTATTTGACAGACTCTTCATAGGCGGCCAGAATGCCCCCCAGGGCGGTGGAACTGATCCCCACTTTACCGAAGGCTATGCCATAGGTTAAAACCGGGAAGCCGCCCCCCATCTTGCCCAGCACGTTATCGGCCGGTACCTTTACGTCTTTGAAATAGACATCCAGCAGGTCCCCGCCGTGATATCCTATCTTGTTCCAGGGCTTGGATACGGAGTAGCCGGGGCAGAACTTCTCTACAATAAAGGCGGTCGGTTTACCGCTTTCGGCATCCAGGGCAAAGAGCACCATGGGGCCGGGATGACCGGCGTTGGTTATAAAGCGCTTGGTTCCGTTGATCACATAGTGGTCCCCGTCTTTGACCGCGGTGGTGGTGATCTGTTTTGGATCGGATCCGGTCCCCGGTTCGGTAAAGGCAAAGGAAGCCAGCTCCCTTCCCTGGCAGCAGGGGGTCATGTACTTTTTCTTTTGCTCCTCGGTTCCAAATTTATCGATGGCTCCCAGCCCCAAACAGTTCACCGATATGGCGATAGCCGGTCCGCTAGAGACCTTGCCGATCTGCTCCATAGCAAGGACGTAGCTGTCGTAGCCGGCTCCGGCTCCGCCATAGGCTTCTTTGAAGGGCAGTCCGAAAAGGTCCAGGTCGGCCAGCCCTTTCATAATTTCATCCGGTATCTTGTTTTCTCGATCGATCTGCTCAGCCGCAGCCGCCAGGTATTTCTCGCTGAAGTCCTGGGCCATCTTTTGTATCAGGAGTTGTTCTTTGCTGAGTGTGAACTCCATGGTGGATTTCTCCTTTCATGATTGGTGACCGGGGAAAACGCTGCAAAGCGTTCTCCCCGACCCGGATAATTAGTATTCAAAGCAATCGCTGTCTATGGTCAGAACCGAAGTATCAGCGAGTTTAATTATTTCAGCCAGGTTGGCTACATGGGGAACTTCGTTCAAAAGGTAGTAGCGGGCTGAGAGAATCTTGCCCTGGTAGAACTTGTAGTCATAATGGGCTCGTCCAATTTCTTGAGCCTTTTGGTTAGCAAGCAAGGCCTGCTCCAGGAGCAGCCTGCCCCCTAACATTTCTGCGGTGGCCATAAGAATCCGTTTAGCGAAAGTGGGTATAAGACCCAGCTTTTCGCTGTCTTTGGCAAAGCCGGCCATGGTCGCCTGAATCTCCTCATAGGCGCTGATGGCCCGGCCCAGCTGGGCGAATTCCTTTTCAAAGCCGGCCACGTCTTTGTTGGCCTGATAGAAGTCCTTATTGCTCTGCATCCAGCGGGCAAATACGGTGCCTTTTTCCATGCCCCACTTGCGGCCCACCAGGTCCATGGCCTGAATATAGGTGGTTCCTTCATAGAGGGTGTTGATCTTGGTGTCCCTGGCCAGCTTCTCACAGGGATAATCGGAGATATATCCGTAGCCGCCGTAGATCTGCAGGGCTTCGGTCCCCACCAGGTCCCAGGATATTTCACTGCAGTAGGCTTTGGCCAGAGGAATCATGACCGCCAACTCATCGTCGGCTTTCTTTCTCTCCTCGGGATCCGGATCCCAGTGGTTGACGTCGATGTTGAAATAGCCTTTGTAGGTTATGGCCCGGCAGGCCTCGGTTATGGCCTTGCATCTCAACAGGGCCCGTTTAATATCCTCGTGCTCTATGATGGGAACCCGGCCCTTTTTGGGGTTGGTAAAGGGGGTTCCCTGCACCCGGGCGCAAGCGTATTCATAGGCATTGTGGTAGGCGTTGGCGATCACGCTGATAGACAGTATCCCGCAGACCAGACGCTCTTCGTTCATCATCTTGAACATCAAAGCCATGCCGTTGCCTTTACCTTCGTGCTCCAGGGGGTTCTGGCCCAGCAAATAGCCCCGGCACTGGTCGTTGTCGCCAAAACTCAACGAAACCGTGGGGTTGCCGTGCATGCCCATCTTATGCTCGATTCCGGTGGCAGCCACGTCATTAAACACCTGGCTGCCGTCGTCATTTATCCAGTACTTGGGAACTACAAACAGGGATATCCCACCGGTTCCTGCTTTAGCCCCATCCACCCGGGCCAGGAAGAGATGGACGATGTTCTCTGCAAAGTTGTTGTCGCCGTTGCTGATAAAGATCTTCTGCCCTTTGATCTTGTAGACCCGGGGATCGTCGGTCGGATAAGCCTTGCTGTTGATTTCCCCGACGTCGGAGCCGGCCTGGGGTTCAGTTAAACACATGGTGCCAGTGTAGTCACCTGAGAACATCTTGGGCAAAAACTTCTGTTTGATATCTTCCGGGGCCAGCTCATTGATAAGCATGGAAGAGCCCTGGGCCATGGCCAGGAAAGGCGGCACAAAGGCCGGGTTGGCAGCCGAGAACATTTCCCACAGGGGGAACATCATCACCTGGGGCAGAACCACCGCGCCTTCGCTGGTATCGTTGTTGCTGCAGCCCCAGCCCTCGGAGATGAGCTTTTTATATACCGGGGGAACCGTAGGCGAAATTATAACCTGGCCGTTTTCAAACTTGATGGGATTGATTTCCCCATCATCTGAAGTAGGTTCAACCACATCCTTGGTCATCTTCAGGACCGTGTCCAGGATCATATCCACATCATCCACCGCGTAGTTTTCACGGTAGCGGTCATAGGCCAGTACCTTATCCAAGGGAAGCCATTCCTTTAGGATAAACTTGAAATCACGGGTGTTCTTATATGCAAAATTCGAAGCCACTATTTATCCCTCCATTATCTGTCATTGTCTTTTTACACTTGGAAAAACCGGTTCTAGTAAGGGATCCGGTTGGTCGGGGACCAGATTTTCATTTCCCGGGCCGCCTTGATCAGATCATCGCGGAAATCCGGGTGGGCAATACTTATTACCCCTTCAGCCATGCCCCAAACCGAACGACCCCTCATATTAACTGCACCATACTCGGTTACCAGGTAGTTGACCAGCACCCGCGGAACCGTCACTATGGCCCCGGGGGGCAGGCAGGGATTAATACGGGAGCGAACCTTGCCCTGTTTATCGGTGTAAGTTGAGTTGAAAGCCAGGATGCCCTTGCCGCCTTTGGATTCCCAGGCACCAATGTGAAAATCGAGTGAACCTCCGGTGCCTGAAATCTGCCTGATCCCGTTGGATTCTGAACAAACCTGGGAAAAGAGATCTACTTCTATAATGTTGTTAATGGAGATTACATTATCCTCAAGCGCAATATTCTTGGGATTGTTGGTATAATCGCAGTCATAAGCTGCGACCTGGGGGTTTTTATGCAAAAATTCATGGGTCTTCTTGTTGCCGAAACAGAAGGTAAAGCTGCTCCGGCCTACATCCCTGGTTTTATACTTGTTGGTAATCTTGCCGGCTTCATACATGTCCACCATGGCGTCGCAGAACATCTCCGTGTTTATACCCAGATCTTTTATATCGGATTGGGCTATTAATGCACCGATAGTATTGGGCACTCCGCCAATTCCCAGCTGCAAACAGGCCCGGTTGGGAATCATGGGCATAATATGAGCGGCAATCTGCTTCTCGGTTTCAGTTGGTTCGCCAGCGGGAGGCATAGTAAATACCGGTTCGTCAGTTTCAATAATATAGTCCACATCTCTGATATTGATGCATTCCATAGCCCCGCCCATGCAATAGGGGTTTTTCTCATTTACTTCAACTATGATCAAAGCAGTATTTTTAAGAGTTGCATAGGTATTGGAAGCGGCTATACCAAAATTGAAATTGCCATGAGAATCCATGGGACTGGTTGTGAGGCACATTACATTTTTTCTGTCAAAAGCCTGGTCCGCATCCCAACGAATTTTCTGCAGTTCGTGATATGAGGTGGGTACATAGGCAACGCGGTTCATATCGCCCAGTTTACGATCCATACCATTAAAATGATTGCTGTAATAGGTAAAGGTTTTCATATCCGGATCATTTTTTACAACCTCGGGAAACCTTACCGATGATGCGACATCGATGGTTACGTTTACAAGATCTTCTTCGCTGGCTCTTTGTCCCAGGGCTTTATCAAAGGCAGCCGGAAATAATCCGAAATGGCCATAGGCCACTAAATCACCGGATTTAACCAGACTGGCGGCTTTTTCCGAGGTGATCAATTTCTGTTTGTACTCTTCCATAAAACTCATGTTATCCGTCCTTTCTAATAGTAAGGCTGTCAAAAGTGCTCCTTTTGTTTTATCCATCGCCTCCCTCGTTTCTTTATCCGCGTTACTGATATTTTTAATTTGTCCTTATATAAGGCAATAAGTGTGCCAACTTATCAGACAGGACCAGAAAATAAAAAGAGGCCGCTAAACAAGCGGTCCCTTCAGGGTTCATCAGTATCATGACGCGGTTAATGAAAAATCATTAAAAGTGTCCTTAGTTGTAACTTTGCTGCACCCAATTGTATCTTTAGTTACACTTCATTACAGGTCGTGACAAATCCGTTATCTGGCTTCAGCCGGTATCACAATATCTTTAGCCTTCCGGCATTGAATCACCCAACCTACTTCGACGAGCTGCCCTGGCCAGGATCAGTCTAAACTTCTATCTTGTAGTTTTTCATTTTGCGATAGATGGTGTTGCGGGAAATCCCCATATGCCGGGCAACCTGGCTGACGTTTCCACTGTACTGGTCGAGCAGTTGCAGTATCTCGTTGCGCTCCTGTTCGGCGGCCGTTTTCTGATTCTTCTTGCGCGCTTCCTCAATAGTCAGACCGCGCAGTTCCTGATCAGCGGGAACCGCCGTGTCCCTGGTTTCCGGTAAAGGCGGCGGGGGCACAGACAAGTTCTCGCGCAGGTAGGAAGGCAGTAGGTCTTCGGTGATTACATTCCCCTCGGTAAAAACGATGGCGTTTTCTATGACATTACGCAGTTCCCGGACGTTTCCCGGCCAGCGGTAAGCGCAGAGCATATGCATGGCCGCGTCGCTAATTGAAACCACGTCCCGTTTGAACCCGCGGCATATGGTTTGAATAAAATAACGGGTTATGGGGGGAATATCCAGCTCCCGCTCCCGGAGCGGAGGCAGTTCGATGCCTATCACGTTCAGTCTATAATAGAGGTCCTCCCGAAAGCGCCCCATGCTTACTTCATTTTTCAGCCTGCGATTAGTGGCCGCTATGATCCTTACATCGACCTTTTTTGAAACCGAGCTGCCAATCCTGGTAACCATCTTATCCTGCAGGAAACGGAGCAGGTTTACCTGCATATCAAAAGGCATTTCACCAATCTCATCCAGGAATACGGTTCCGCCGTCCCCCAATTCCAGCTTCCCTATGCCTCCTCCTTTGCGGGCACCGGTGAAGGCTCCTTCTTCATAGCCAAACAATTCGCTCTGCAGCAGTTCCTTGGGGATGGCTCCGCAATTGATGGCCACAAATGGTCCCTTTAGTCCGCTTTCTTCGTGAATGGCCCGGGCCACCAACTCCTTACCGGTTCCGCTTTCCCCCTCAATCAATACACTTGAGGACACCCGGGCCGCCCTCAAGACCAGCTTTTTTATCTCATTCCATTTTTCGCTGTGTCCAATCAAATTATCTATACTGGATGTATCTTCTCCATAAGCTCCGGAGAAGGCCGAGTGTTCTTGGGGATCCACATCTTTACCCTCTATGACAAAGCCCAGCACTGTCTGCTGCGAACCGTCCGGATTGCGGGTGATGCGCCGGCGCACCAGCGAACAGGGTATAATGCCCGCCGGGCCCTTCAACGAGAATTTGTTGACAAATTGGTTGGGATCACTGGACAAAAGGTTGGCCAGAACCGAGCTGTCGTCGGCCAGCAGATTGCCCAGGTATTCTCCGATCAGCGATTCCCGGTCGGCCACACCCAGCATCTGACAGCAGCTCTGGTTGACATTGATCAGGTTGTCCTGGGCATCCACCACAAAAAACCCATCATGGAAAAAGTCGATGATGGAAGAACAGGTGTTATGATAAATATGCGTTATCTGCGATTGCTCCGCCTTGTATTGAAACTGATTTTCGATCAGCTTTACACCCAGCTTCAGGGCCTGGATAATTCCTGCCGGAAGAGGGCCGGACATACAATAGGCAGCCAGCACTCCGACTATAGATTCCCGGTTATGCACCGGTACAGCCGCTCCGCTGGTCGTGTGATAGACCTGCCGGTAATGCTCGCTGCCCTTTACTTCAACCGGCCGGTCTAAGACCAGGGCCGTTCCAATGGCATTGGTACCCACATCCTGCTCCTGATAACGAAGGCCCAAAAGCTCGTAGTATTCGCTTTTACCTGCTATATCGACGATGTAAGCGTCGGGGTCGGATAAAGCCGCAAAATCAAGGCCCTCAATCTCACTTAGCTCCTTGATCACTGGTTTGGCCAGGGAAATGAGATGCACATTTTCTGCCAGTTTGCTCTGCAGCAGGCGGTTGGGCAGCTGGTGGCGGTGTTTGGAGAAAGGGTCAACCAATTTGCTTCTCAACCAGGACTGCACAATATCGGTTCTAACCCGGTCATCAGCAATGGTCTTTTCATTTATTAAGGCCTGCCAGGCAGTGTAGACATCAGTATTGCTTTTATCTTTCATAAATCATACCACCTAAAATGCTTTTACTGCTCCTATTTAAATTTATAGCGGTTGTCATCAGCATTTACAATAACCATTGTATCTGCGGACATTTTTACTGCTGGTTTCGAGTACTCTGTTAAACCTAATTCTATATATCATCGTCGGTTAAATTTTCGCATGACTGCGTTGTCGTCAATCGCAATACGTCCAGTAATACTCATGACGCCCATGGATGGGCTAATACGGCGGTGCCAGGACGGCAAGGAGCCGTGAGACGCCCACGGACGGGCTAATGCGGCGACGTTCATGGACGAACTAGTGCGGCGGCGGCAGGACGCCAGAGAGCCGCCGGTGCTAGC
Source organism: Syntrophomonas sp. (assembly GCA_039679855.1). Lineage (GTDB taxonomy): Bacteria > Bacillota > Syntrophomonadia > Syntrophomonadales > Syntrophomonadaceae > UBA5314. Next base: position 19,375 of record JBDKUE010000105.1, on the reverse strand, counting down.
ACGGCAAGGAGCTGCGAGCCCTCCTTGTCCTACAAAAATTTCCCTCGACGATGATATATAGAATTAGGTTTAACAGAGTACTAGGCTAACTTTTCATAATTATTCCCGGCCAATTCAGGCAACTGCTGCTTGTGGTTTTTAATTCCAAATGCTAGACTAAGCTATTATATTTGAAGGTTGCAGGTATATAGATGGAACGCGAAAAGCCGATAACTCCACGTAAAGCCTGGATATTTATCATGCTGGTTCTGATTTGTGCCGGTTCAAGCACTGCAGCCTGGAAGAACTGGCCTTTTGCGGCAGGCTTCATCCCAGGGCTCCTGTTTCTGCTGGGCATCGCCCACTCCCGGGGTATGAGGTGGACTGACTTAAAAGCTTCGGCATTGAGAGGCATCCGGCAGATCGAGGATGTCATATGGCTGCTCCCTTTGATCGGCTTATTGATACCGTCCTGGATGGCCTGTGGAGTAATACCTTTTCTGATGGATTTCGGCATCGCAGCCATTTACCCGAAGCTATTTTTAGCTTCGGCCTTTGTCATCACTTTGATAACTTCAATGCTATTGGGTACGACCCTGGGAACGCTCTCCGTTATTGGCATCCCGGTAATAGGCATAGCTCAGGCCTTAAACATCCCGGTCCCCATGGTGGCCGGCGCTCTGGTGTCGGGTGCGGTAGTAGGGGATCGCTCATCTCCCCTGTCGGGTACCTTTAACATGCTTGCTGCCGCCGTCGGGATAACCCCCCGCGAACATTTTAAAGCTTTGTTTCCTACCGGTATTATGGGGCTGCTTGCCGCCCTGGTTTTCTTCCTGGCCATAGATTGGACCCTGCAAGGAGCCAATTTACAGGTGGAAAACATTCTATCCCTGGCCGAATACTTCACCCTCAGTCCGGTGCTGCTCCTGGCGCCACTGGTCCTTATCGTCGGTATCGGTCTGCGTATGAGGATTCGCAATGCCTTCCTGGGGGGAATAGCGGTCAGCATTTTATTGGCGGTGTTCCTTCAGGGTGTTAATCCGGAGCTCCTGCTGTCTTATATGCTTAAAGGATATAGCGGTCCCGGTCCGGCATTTTTACACTCCACCGGTTTTATCGCCATGCTGCCCATGACCCTGTTTGTGATCGAAATAGGAGCTTTTAACGGAGTCCTGATGGACTCGGGTCTGGTAGATCCCTATATTAAGAATCTATTGGGTTCAAGGCCTTCCCTCCCCTCCTACACCTGGAGAGCCATGGGCTTTGGCATCCTGCTGGATGTGCTGACCTGCAATCAATCCCTGCCGGTAGTTTTAAGCGGTAGCAGCCTGCGGCCCATCTGGAGCCAGCAGTTTAACGCATCCCATCTTTCCCGGGTTGTAGCCGATTCGGTTCAACTGGCCGCGGCCCTGGTACCCTGGAACCTGATGGCCGTTTTGATCAGCACTGTCATCGGCGTGCGGGTGTGGGATTACCTGTCTTACGCCGCCTATATATGGAGCCTGCCGCTGATAAGCCTGGCGTACTCATTCTACCTGGCTCAGAGCAAGCAAGGGGTTCAAGCCTAAATCAAGCTGACCGGTTTCAGCCCTGCCACATTTATCCTTTGAAAATTCAGTACAATTTCCGTTATTACTCAGTTTATATTCAGGTTTATGCCCAATAATTGTGAATATAGTTTCCAGTACACTGTCAATCCTAATTCTGTGTATTACTCGTCGTGGAAAATTTTTGTAGGACAAGGCGGGCAGCTCCTTGCCGTCCTGGCACCGGCGGCTCTCTGGCGTCCTGCCACCGCCGCACTAGTTCGTCCGTGAACGTCGCTGCATTAGCCCGTCCATGGGCGTCAAGGAACGAGTAATACTGGACGTATTGCGATTGACGACAACGCAGTCATACGGAAATTTAACCGACGATAATATATAGAATTAGGGTTGACAGTGTGCTAGTATAAACCCGTTTTTGCACGTGCAAACCAAGATGTGAGGAGGCTAAAGAATGCTGAGCGGTAAAGGATGGAAGAAGCCTTTATCAGGGCTGCTGGCATCGGCCATCATTGCGTTGACGGCAATTGCCGGCCATTGTTATGCCAGTACGACTACTGAGCAGATTACAGTTACTTTCAATGACACCAGGTTGGCTGTAAATGGGAGACAGATCGCTTTGCAGGATGCAAGCGGCAATACGGTTGAACCGTTTAATTACCAGGGAACGGTGTACGCCCCTATAAGATCAATCGCACTTGCTTTAAAGCTGAACCTTAGCTATGATTCTTCCACCAATACGGTTGCGCTGACCTCGACTCAGACCGGCGCTTCCAACTCTTCTCAGAACTCCGTTTCAAAGCCTACGGGCACAACACCTTCAGGAACTCCGCCCACTGGCCAGTCTGGTTCAGGCGGAACGCCACCGACTCCACCTGACGGCGAACCCCCGTCGGGAAATCCACCGGGCCCTCCCCCATCGGACGGTTCGGACAATACAGGGACTCCCCCTTCCGGTGGAACACCACCGACTGGAACCCCTCCTTCGGGAACGCCGCCGACCGGAACGCCTCCCTCTGGTGATTCCAACAGCCAGGGTTCCAATTCGGGTGCAGGCAGCCCCGGCCATCAAGCATATACAGAAACCATCACCGCAACTTGCAGTGGCACTCAGGTAACGGTAAACGGTAAAACGATTTCTATTACCGATGCCAATGGGAATGCAGTCCAACCGATTAATTACAGCAACTCCATATACGTACCGATTCGCTCCATCGCCTCTGCTCTGAATTTGAGCATATCCTATGACAGCACCACCAATACAGTGAGCCTTACCGGAGCGGGTGGGGCTGGTGGCCAGGATGTAAGCAGCGGCTCCGGTGGATCTGGTGGAACTCCAGGCGGCTCCGGCGGCAGCACCGCCCAGACCAGTGGAAGCGCCGTATACAGCCAGAGCGGTAGCACGGTAACCAAATTCGGCGAAACCATTAACGCCACCCAGTCCGACCAGTCCTGCGTTATGGTCAACAACAGCGGTATCCTTACCCTGTCAGGCTCAACCCTGAACAAAACCGGAGATACCAGCTCCGAAGACGAGAGCAATTTTTACGGGTTAAATGCCGCGGTCTTAGCCAAATCCGGCAGCAGCATAACCCTGAATGATTCAAGTATCACCACCAATAGCGAGGGCTCCAACGCGGTGTTCGCAACCGGAGAAAGCTCTCACATATATGTTTCCGATGTGACCATTAATACCAGTTCCAATTCGTCACGCGGGCTGGACGCTACTTTGAAAGGCAGTATAACCGCCACCAACGTAAATATTACTACCGCCGGAGCCCACTGCGCAGCCCTGGCTACTGACCGGGGCAACGGAACCGTTACGGTCACCGGGGGAACTATGAACACTGCCGGCGAAGGATCGCCCGGCATTTACTCGACCGGCACCATTACCGCCACCGACGCCACATTTACCGCTGTCGGGTCCGAAGCCGCAGTGATTGAAGGTAAAAATGCCATTACCGTAAACAACTGCTCCCTGGTAGGTACGGTAAAACACGGAGTAATGCTTTATCAGAGCTTCTCCGGAGACGCGGAAGTGGGCACCAGCGTTTTCACCATGAACGGCGGCACCCTGACCGCCAAGGCCGGTCCGCTATTCTATTCCACCAATACCAAAGCCATTATCAATTTGAACGGGGCCGCCCTGAACGGTTCATCCGGCATCCTGCTTAAAGCGGCCGCTGACCGCTGGGGCAGCTCGGGTTCCAACGGTGCTGAAGTAACCCTCAATGCCGACAGCCAGAACCTGGCCGGAAGTGTCATCTGCGACAGCATCAGTAAGATCAATATCGTTTTAAAGAACGGATCGGTTCTGGAAGCTACTATAAACGCTGAAAACACAGCCAAGCTCATAAGTCTTAGCCTTGATCAAGGCAGCACCTGGATCGTTGTCGGTAATTCCTACTTGAGCAGTTTCACCGATTCCGTTTCAGACCTTTCCAATATAGACGACAACGGCTACACCATCTACTATGATTCCAGCAACAGCGCCAACAACTGGCTGGAAGGAAAGACCTATACCTTGAAAGATGGCGGCCAACTCTCTCCTAAAAACTAGTGGCATATTAGATCTCCCAACATAATTTCACAAGCAGCAATCGGGGGCGCGTAAAGCGCCCCCGATTGCTGTCAGACCGTTGAGACTCTAGATAGTAATACTATCGTAGTCTACCAGGTCAACAAGGTGAAATAGCCACCTGTTTGGACTTTGAGGGGAAGCTTATCACCAGCCTCCCAATACCCATTCCCTCATTTAAAAAGTCACAGCAATATAAAAATATTAGATAACATTCTCTATACTCTGAGTCGTTCTCCAATAATTCTTCCACCTGATTTTTCCATTAGTTCCTTATCAGATTGGCTGGCCCAGGCCTTTCTTAATACTGGGCAATATTACCTATATATACACGGGTATATTGGCCTCCCCTTATTGGTTTAATTCGACAAAGCTAAAGTTTCATTTATGCTAGTTTCTAAATATGGTTATTAACCATTTCTAAATCAGCATCATCATACCCAATGTATTATTGGCAACGTCTCCATCAACCTGTTTCTGCGTTGATTGGCTAGGAGGCAATACGTTGATAAACCCTGAACATAAATATAAAATTTTAGAAACTATTTATTATTCCTCCCACAGCATTATTTTTCGAGCCTTAAACACCATTACCCGCGAAAAGGTAATAATAAAAACGCTCAATCGCAAATTATACAATCTAAATAATCTCTATCAGCTTAAGCATGAACATAAATTATTGGACAGGCTCGGTGGGTTCTATGTAGTTAAACCTCATGAATTTGTAAACTTTGAAACTAGCTTTGCTCTGGTAATTGAAGATATAGAGGCGATTTCCCTTTCCCAATTTATTGTTCACCATCGTCTTACTTTGAAGGAATTCATTGTTTTTGCCCTAAAGATATGCCAATGCCTGGATTTTGTCCACAGTAATCAAGTGATTCATAAAGATATCAACCCTTCCAATATTGTATATAATCCTCAAACCGAGACTATTAAGCTCATCGACTTTGGTATTTCTTCCGAGTATTCTTTTGAAGCTTTACCCGCCCTCAATCCTAATATCTTAGAAGGCACCCTCCCTTATATGTCTCCGGAACAGACGGGAAGAATGAATCGGCCTATTGATTACCGAACTGATTTTTACTCCCTGGGTATCACTTTATACGAAATGGCTTGTGGACGGCTTCCTTTTGACTCACCAAATCCCGCTGAAATAGTTCATTCGCACATTGCCATTACACCTGTTCCAGTACATCGAATCAATTCCCTGATTCCCGAATGCGTTTCTAAAATTATCGATAAGCTAATGTCCAAGATGCCAGAAGCCAGATACAAGAGCATAGCCGGTATAGTATCCGATCTGGAGAGATGCAGGGAAATTATCAGCAACAATATAATAATTGACACGAAATTTGAACCGGGTCAAGGAGACCTTTCCGATAAATTCGAAATACCCAGGAAATTATATGGAAGGGATTCTGAACTCAACAATCTATTGGTCAGTTTTGAAAGGATTCGTAAAGGAAAAGCTGAACTCATTTTGATTGGGGGGTATTCGGGAATAGGCAAAACGACCCTGGTCAATGAACTACACAAACCAATCATAAGGGAGCAGGGAATTTTTATTTCCGGCAAATATGATCAATATACTAAAAGCAAGCCTTTTTCAGCACTATTTCAAGCCATGGACCAATTCTGCCGCTATATTCTATCGGAACCGGAGATTTCTGTAGAACGATGGAAACATAGGATACTAGAAGCTCTTGCCGGAAGAGGCCGATTGATTATTGAGCATATCCCCCGATTGGAATTCATTATTGGTGAACAACCCAGCATACAGCAGGTTTCGGCTCCAGAAGAGCAGGCCTGCTTTAAAGCGGCCCTTAAGAACTTGATTCTGGCTATACCCTCCTCAGCACACCCGGTGGTTTTCTTTATGGATGACATTCATTGGGCTGATATGGCTTCCCTGGAGCTTTTTGAAACCGTTCTTACGGATTCCAACATCGATAACCTGATGTTTATAGGCGCCTATCGAGACAACGAAGTCGATGCCGCCCATCCTCTATTAAGAAGTATTGACAAAATCAGAAGGAATGACGGCATTGTTCAACTTTTGGCACTGGGAAATTTAACTCGAAATATTATTGAGGAAATAATAAGCGATATTTCCGGGCGTTCTCAAGAAGAAGCCCGGCCCCTGGCTGAAGCAGTCGTTGAAAAAACCCTGGGAAATCCCTTTTATATTATTGAGTTTATCAACCAGTGCCATAAAAACCATTTGATATTTTATGACCATGGTTTGAAAAGATGGCAGTGGGATGAAGAAGGAGTCCGCACTTTCAAAATATCGAATAATGTGGCAGATTATCTGATTGGCAAAATAGGGTCGCTCCCCCGGGATACTCAGGAGCTACTCGCCATAGCATCCTGCCTGGGGAATAATTTCAATATCAATGACCTTGCCATGGTGTCGGGGAAAAATGAAATGATACTTAAAAATGAGTTAAAACCGGCAATTGCCTCCGAAATGATATATGCGACCACGTTTGTTGAGGTAAAACATGAGGAAGCGCAGTTTAAGTTTTGCCATGACAAGTTTCAGCAGGCCGGGTATCAGACAATATCAGAAGGACGCCGACAAGGTATTCATTTAAGTATTGCCAGGTACTATGCAAGTATGCCTGAATGGGAAGAGTCAGCCCGTCTTTTTGTGGTTGCCGAACACTATTCCAAAGCATTAAACTGCCTGCATTCCGAAGAAGAATTGAACCGGGTAATTGATATATTTTTTAAAACAGCCCATGCGGCCATACTATCCTCGGCCTTCGATACCGCCCGCAAGTACCTGGAACTTATCGAGGCAAATGCCAGCGATGAAATGACCCGGGATAAGTCTTTCCTGCTCCACTTATATTGCGAGTTTCACCTGGTTTTTTTCAGTCTGGCCCGGTTTGATGAAATGGACCTTGCTTTTACCCGGATAGGAGCAATAATCCGGGAGCCTCTGGATCTGGTGGATATTTATTGTATTCAATTAATAAGTCTATCCAACCGGAGCAGGTATAAAGAAGCCTTTTTTCTCGGAGTTTCTTTGCTTGAAAAACTGGGAGTGTATTACCCACAACATAGATTGGCTGAGCAGATTAATGAAGAGGTTGAGAAGTATTATGATTATGAGCATAATAACACCATTACTATGCTTGAAGAAAAACCGATCATATCTGGTGTGAATACAAAGGCAATTGCCAAGCTTATAAATAGAATCGCACCGGCAGGCCTGTTTTATAATCCCCTGGCGGCATTTTGGGCCATCTGTCTAAATACTAATTTGATGATTGAAAGGGGAATTACACCCTGGGGGTTGGAATCATCAGCGGCTTTTATGCCGGTGTTAATTGCATTAAGAGGTGATTACCGTCCCGGGTATACTCTGACTAAAAATTCCATCGATATTGCCAAGAAAAAGGGCTTTACCGGCGAGCTGTATAGAATGTATCATACCCTGGGCCTTTTTACCAGTCATTGGTTTGAACCACTGGGAAACAGTATTGACTATGCCCATGAAGCCTTCAAGGGAAATCTGGATAACGGAGAATTTGAGTTTTCCTGCTTTAGTTATTTTGCCTCCCAAGTGGCCATTCTGGAAACCTGCGAATCAATTTCCGATATGCAATGCGAAGTGGAGGCGGCCTTTTCATTTGCCAGCAAGATGAACAACTATTTTTCCCTACTTTCCTTTGTAGTTTTCAAGCAGCTGGTTAAGGCTTTAAAAGGTGAAACTTTCTCCTATGGAAGTTTTAACGATGAATACTTTCAGGAAGAAACGCATCTGATCCAAATTGAAGGCCATGCCATAGGGCAATGCTATTATTCGATTTACCGGGCGCTATTAGCAGTTATTTTTGGTGATTTTCAAACAGCTTTTATCCTTACCGAAAGCGCAATTCCCTACCTTCCTCACATGACCGGATTTTATACCATAGCCCTGCATAATTTTCTGAACTCCCTTTCCATCTGCAGAACCATCGAAAAATTGGAGGAGGGGGAAGAAAAACAAAATCTGAATATAAAACTGAGGAACAACCAGGTATGGTTGGAGAAGAGGGCCCAGGATGCGCCATTCAACTTTCAACATTTGTATAATCTGATTAATGCCGAGATTCTTTCTATAGAAGGCGAGTACGACCAGGCCTTGCAGCTGTATGAAAAGGCAATTATCCTTGCTAAAGAAAATAAAAGACCTTATCATTATGCCTTGTTTTGTGAGTTGGCAGGCCAGCGTTATACACAAATGGGAGTTATGAGAATAGCTTCTATATATTTGAGGGAAGCCTATTCGGCATATTTGACCTGGGAAACTACCGGAAAAACCGAGGCCATGAAAGAAAAATACCCGCAGCTTGTTTTCTCCCCGGTAGATGCCCATTCTGTGCCCTATTACCAGACCAATACCATATTTACCGATTCCATTGATCTGAGTGCGGTAGCTGAAGCGAGCCAGGCCATTTCAGTGGAAATAGAAAGAAAAAAACTAATTGAAAAGATAATTACTATTATTATGAAAAATTCCGGAAGCAACCGCGGCTATTTACTCTTAAAAGAAGATACGGGATGGATGCTTTCAAAGTGCGAGCACACATACGGCCTAATCGAGTTTTTTATTGAAGGGCGGGAGATTATTTTAGATAATTTTACAGGCATGGTCAGCCTGCCAGTATCGGTAGTTAGTTATGTTGCCAGAACAAAAGAAGCTTTAATTATTGATAGTGTTAAAGATAGTCAATTTGCGTTAGACAGTTATTTCATAGAACACAGCACTTCATCAGCCCTGTGCTTTCCGGTTCTATTCCAGAATATTTTAAAGGGTATCGTCTATCTGGAAAATGATCTGATGACCGAAGCCTTTAGCCCGAAGCGTTTGGAAGTATTAAACATACTGGCTTCCCAGGCCGCTATATCTCTAGAAAACTCGGCTCTTTTCTCTGAGTTGGACAATAAGGTGGCCTTGCGGACCCGCCAACTTGAACAAGAGATAGCCGAACATAAGAAGACCGAAAATGCCCTCAAGCAATCGGAAGAACGTTTCTCCAAAGCATTCCATTCTTGTCCAGCCATGATGGCCATCCTGCGTATGGAAGATCATGTTTTTATAGAAATCAACCAGAGTTTTTTAACCGAACTTGAATTTACCCGGGATGAGGTTTCCGGCCATATTCCTTTAGAAATAGGAATGTGGGCCGACCAGGAACAAGAATGTCTGTTATTTGATCTGTTTAACCGTCCCAAACCAGCTGATATTGTAGAGTGCAAACTGCAAAGCAAATCGGGTAAAACCATTTATGTCCTGGCTTCAACTGAATTTTTAAGCCTTAATAATCGTGACTGCCAGTTGATCGTCATGCAGAATATAAATGAAAAGAAACAATATGAAGCCAATATGTTTCGTATGGACCGGTTGAATTTAATCGGCGAGATGGCGGCCGGTATCGGGCATGAAATCAGGAATCCCATGACCGCTATTCGAGGATTTCTACAATTGCTGAGCAGCAACGACTATTATGAAAAGGATCACATGTATTTTGAGCTTATGATAGAGGAATTGGACCGGGCCAATGGAATTATTTCAGAATATTTAGGAATGGCTAAAGATAAAAGAGTAGACCTCAAGTACACCGATCTCGACCGTATTATACATTTCCTTTTTCCCATAATAAATGCCGATGCGAACTATCAGGGAATGGAAGTAAAACTTGAGTTGGGCACACCGCCTATGCTCCTCATTGATGAAAAAGAGATCCGTCAGATGATTCTCAACATGGCTCGCAACGGCTTGGAGGCTATGTCACCGGGCGGAATTCTAACCATCCAAACCAAAGTGGAGAAGGGCCAAATTGTTCTTGCCATAAAAGACCAGGGGCAGGGTTTGTCCCCTGATATTCTCGACAAGTTAGGGACTCCTTTCGTTACTACGAAAGAAAAAGGCACTGGCCTGGGCCTGGCGGTCTGTTATAGTATTGCAGCCCGCCATCAGGCCAATATTGGCGCCGAAACCGGACCTCAGGGTACTACTTTTAAGATTTGCTTTCCTATGCCAGTTGAACAATTGACGATGTTTTAATAATTGTCATTTGCCAACTCACCGTTAATCCCATAAATCAACCAAGCCAAAGGCATTGACATCCACCAGTCCCTGATCGGTAAGGCGCAGTTCAGGTATCACCGGCAGGGCCAGGAAGGACATAGTCATAAACGGCGCAGGCAGGCTGCAGCCCAGATCGCGGGCCGCATTTTCTAGTAATTCATAACCGGCGGCCACCTCTGCAGCCGAACAGGGCGACATAAGGCCGGCAACCGGGAAGGCCAGCGAAGCCAGAACTGTCTCACCATCTACCGCCGCCATTCCCCCGCCCATTTCTGCAACAACCTGCGCCGCCCTTTCCATACTCTTTTCATCCTGGCCCAAAATGATCAGGTTGTGGCTGTCATGAGCCACCGATGAAGCCAGCGCGCCACGCTTAAGATTAAAACCCTTAACCAGGCTCAGGGCTGTGTTGCCGTTGATTCCATGGCGTTCCACCACCGCCAGCCGGTTTATACCCGGATCGGATAGGGCCTCGTCAGCGGGCATAACTACTTTCCTGGTCAGGACCTGTCCCGGTACAGCTTCGATGACTTTTACGTAATTGGCTTGTTGTACGGGCTGAAGCCGAAAACTTCCTTTCAGCTCGGGCAGCTTAAAAGGGCAGGCGGGAATTTGGTCCTTTATTTCACCCGAAGGGACAAGATATTGCCCATCCCTGGCTACCAGTTTTCCCTGTTTAAATACTTTTTGCACCTGGAAGTCGTTAAGATTGTTAACCACCACCAGGTCAGCCAGGCAGCCGGGGGCGATGGCTCCGTGCCGGTGCAGCCGGTGGTGCTGGGCGGGATTCAAGGTGGTCATCTGAATGGCCTGCATAGCCGGCAGTCCGGTTTTTACAGCCCGGCGTAGGATGTGGTCCATGTGCCCGTCCTGGAGCAGATCGGCCGGGTGGCGATCATCAGAACAAAAACAGCAACGGTGGCTGTTAAGGGGAGTGACAATGGGCAGCAAGTCATCCAAATTACGGGCCGCCGAACCTTCCCTGATCAGGATGCGCATACCCAAACGAAGCTTCTCCAAAGCTTCTTCAGCGGTGGTGCACTCATGGTCGCTGCTGCAGCCGGACGCCAGGTAGGCGTTAAGGTCTAACCCGGACAGTCTTGGCGCATGGCCCTCCACAAGCAGGCCCCGCTGATGAGCCTTTTGAATGAGTTCCAAAACCGCCGGCAGTCCATAGACCACCCCGGGAAAATTCATCATCTCCGCCAGAGCGGTGCACTCCGGGAACAGCTTCAGGGCCTGGTCGATCTCAGCGGGTCCGATGCTTCCCCCGCTGGTTTCCAGATGGGTGGCCGGAACGCAGGAAGGTATCTGCCAGAAAAAGTCCAGGGGCAGACCCCGGGACGATTCGACCATATAGCGCCAACCTTCCATGCCCATAACGTTGAGTATTTCATGGGGATCAGCCAGCACCGCGGTTGTACCGTGGGGCAGAGCGGCTTCGGCAAAAGCCGCGGGGGTCAGCATTGAACTTTCGATGTGGACATGACTGTCAATAAAACCAGGCAGAAGGCAGGCCCCCTGAAGATCAACTATCTCTTGGCCCTGCCGATAATCCCCCACCCCGGCAATTATACCGTTTTTAACGGCCACCGCCGTATTCAGGAGTTCTCCGGAATAAACGCAGGCTACCTGCCCGTTTACGAACAGCAAATCAGCCTCTTCCTGCCCGCGGGCCACCGTACGAACCTGAGCAAAATCAATATTTACATAGCTCATAATACTCCCCCTCACCGTTTTTATCTCTTTATCTATGGTCAAGGTCTTGACTCTGCTTGATATTGGCACCATTTTGCGGCCACAGCTATTTTTAAGAATTTTAACCCAAATATTCAGTTTTTCCTATTGCCGACTTGGGAAAGGGGCGCCTGAGGACGTTTGGCCAGTCATATGATTGATGAGGATGGCAGCAGGTTTATTCTATAAAACATCCGCTTGTAATTCCATACTATTACAGGTAATATATTACAAGTCATTGAACATTAAACAAGTGGTGCGTTTGAAAGGAGTATACTTATGCACGATACCGTTCCGGCATCGGTCCCCCTATTTATCAACGGCATGGTGATATTCTGGTCCTTATTTAATCTGCTCTTGCTGCTGGGCATCCTGTTTTTCATATTCTGGTATATCAAGCAGGTGTTCGTTTTCAGAAAGCAGGTTCTCAATAAACTGGATATTTTGATCTCACTGCAAGATAATAAACATACTGATAATGAATAAGCTCAACAAATGGAGGATACGTGCATGTTGAATATCGGTTGTCATTTGTCGGCGTCAAAAGGATATCTTCACATGGGTAAGGAGGCCCTCTCCATCGGAGCCAATACCTTTCAATTCTTCACCCGCAACCCCCGGGGCAGTAAAGCCAAAGCGATGGACCCCAAAGATGCCGCCGCTTTAACGGAACTGGCCAGGGAGCAAAATTTTGCGCCAATTTTAGGCCACGCCCCCTACACCCTGAACCCATGTTCTCCCGAAGCTCATGTCAGAGAATTTGCCCTTTTGGTAATGAACGATGACCTGGACAGAATGGAGTATTTGCCCAACAACCTGTATAATTTTCATCCTGGCAATCATGGTGGTCAGGGGATTGAGGCCGGTATTGAATACATTACCCAACTGCTCAATAAGGTCTTGCGGGCTGAGCAGAGCACCACCGTTTTGCTGGAGGCCATGGCCGGCAAAGGCAGCGAAGTGGGCAGCCGCTTTGAAGAACTCCAAGCAATTTTGAACAGTGTGAATCTGGTCGAGAAAATGGGAATATGCCTGGATACCTGCCACATATATTCGGCCGGCTACGATATCGTCAACGATCTCGACGGGGTTCTGGAGCAATTTGATAAGATAATTGGCTTACAAAACCTTAAGGCCATCCATCTGAATGACAGCCTGACCCCCTTTACCAGCCGCAAGGACCGCCATGCTAAAATCGGAGCAGGCAGCATCGGAATGGATGCAATGATAAGTATTATTAACCATCCCCAACTGCGCCATTTACCGTTCTATTTAGAGACACCCAACGAATTAGCAGGTTACCGGGATGAAATTGAACTGCTGATAAAGGCATTTCGTTAAAGACCTGCTGCTCCAACCTAGAATGAAATCTCGGCTTCCCACACCACTTCTCCATTAATATCAATTTTTCCCCGGCCCACGGACTTGATCATGTAAAGAAAATGTCTACAAATAGCGAAAAATATCACAGGGGTTATTTTTTCATTTTTTTGCTCCCCAGCTTTTATCAATGGTGATAGACAAACAAGGGGGCCTTTATGAGAGACTATATTGAGAAAACAAATCAAAATAACGTCAACCGACCTGACCGATCTCCTTTAACAGACCAGTTCAGTGCCCTGGCCGAAAATACTGCTTCCCCGATATTCGTTGCCCAGAAAGGCAAGTTCGTTTACGTAAATCCCGCCTTTGCCAGACTTGCCGGCTATACTCCCGAAGAATTGTACCGGATGGAAAATGCCTGGGATATTGTTTCTCCGGAAAGCCGGCACCTTGTTAAAGCAAGATTTTTTGCCCGGGAAAGCCGCCAGGAAGTTCCAGCCAATTACGAAATGGAGATAATCACCAGCCATGGTGATACCCGCTGGGTTGACTACAGTGGTGTTTTGATCGAATATGCCGGTATGCCGGCAATTTTAGGCTCGGGAGTTGACCTTACCGAACGCAAAAAGGCTGAGCAATCCGGTCGTGAATCAGAACTATTGTACAGGACTATTTTCGAAACCAGCGGCACAGCCATGATGATATTCGGAGAAGATATGTTAATCTCACTGGTCAACCACGAATTTGAGAAACTTTCCGGTTATCTAAAAGCAGAAATCGAAGACATTAAGAAATGGCCGGAATTTATTGCTGCCAAAGACCTGCCGAAAATGAAACAATACCATGTCAGACGCCGTATTGACCCGGCATCGGTTCCTTCCAATTATGAATTCCAATTGATAAACCGCCAGGGCAACATCAGAGATATATATATTACGGTGAATCTCATTCCTGGAACTAAAGATTCCGTCGTTTCTTTCATGGATATAACCGACCGCAAGCAAATGGAGAATTCCCTAAAAGAAAGTGAAGCGCGATGGCAGTTTGCCCTTGAAGGTTCCGGTGAAGGGGTTTGGGATTGGAACCTAAAAACCAATGAGGTTTTCTTCTCTCCGTGCTGGAAGGCCATGCTTGGGTATAAGGACAACGAAATTGAAAATGAATTCGAAGAGTGGGATAAGAGGGTTCATCCCGATGATAAAGAGAACTGCTATGTGCAAATTGAAAAATGCCTGCAGGGGGAAACGACCCTGTATCAAAATGAACACCGGATCCTCTGTAAAGATGGGAATTATAAATGGATACTGGACCGGGGCAAGATAGTAGAGCGCAGCGCAGACAATGCTCCGCTTCGAATGATCGGAACCCATGCCGACATCACCGACCGCAAGCAAATGGAGGAGTTGGAGAAAGAACAGCACCGTCAATTAGAGCAGATAATCGAGCTTTTGCCTGATGCCACCTTGGTGATCAGTCAGGCTGGAGAGGTCCTGTTTTGGAATAAAGCTATAGAAGAAATGACCGGAGTACCCAAATCGGAAATGATTGGCCGGAAAAACAATGAGTACGCGGTTCCCTTTTACGGAGAGCCGCGCTCAATTTTGATCGACCTGGCCCTTATGGATAGTCATGAACCTATGCCCCTCGTTAGCAATTATGACTTTATTCACCGGGAAGGCGATAATTTACGGACTGAGATTTCTGTCACCTTTCGAGGACAACGTGAATATCTCTGGGGCATGGCATCCAAACTCTATGACGCATCAGGCAATACCATTGGAGCCATCGAATCTATACGAGATATTACCCAGCGTAAAAAGGCTGAAACCGAAAGAGAAAACGCACTTGCTCAACTTCAAGCCATGTTTAACGAGCACAACGCAGTCATGCTACTTATCGAACCTTGTGGAAGGATATCAGATGCCAATCCAGCCGCCTGTACCTTTTACGGTTACAGCAGGGAAGAACTCCTCAATATGAATATTCAGGAGATAAATCTATTACCCCGGGATGAAGTTGAAAGACACCAGATTAAGGCTTTAGAGCACAAACAAAGATATTTTCTTTTTCCCCATCGTTTGAAGAACGGCGAAATAAGGCTGGTTGACGTCTATTCCTGCCCGGTTACGCACAACGGTGAAGCAATACTATTCTCAATTATATTTGACGTCACTGACCGGGAGCGTTACCGTGAAGAGTTATTCTGGGAAAAAGAGCTATTGCGGGCCACCCTGCTATCCATCGGCGATGGAGTGTTTACAACCGATCAAAAAGGTAATGTAACCTCAATCAACCATGTTGCCGAGCGGCTTACCGGCTGGATGCACAATACGGCCATTGGCAAGCCTTTGGATGAAGTCTTCGTTTTAATTGATGAATTTTCCAGAGAAAGGTGCGAGAATCCCGCCTACAAGGTCTTGGAAACAGGCGACATCATAGATTCGGACAGCCATACCATTCTTATTTCCAAGGATGGCATCGAACGTCCAATTGAAAACATCGCAACCCCCATCAAAGGGGAAGACGACCAGATCAGAGGAGTCGTAATAATATTTAGAGATTTTACAGAGAAAAAAGAACGGCAGGCGAAGATCGAATATTTGAGCTATCACGATCAATTAACCGGCCTGTATAACCGCAGGTTTTTTGAAGAAGAATTAAGAAGGCTGGACACCGAAAGGAACCTTCCCTTAACCCTGGTTATGGGTGACATCAATGGGCTGAAGCTTACAAATGATGCTTTCGGTCATATGGCAGGTGACAAGCTCCTTCGAAGGGTTGCCGAAGTCATAAAGAATAGCTGCCGGGCTGACGATATCGTTGCCCGGTTTGGCGGCGACGAGTTTATAATTTTACTTCCGCAAACCGAAGCCGATGAAGCCAAATCAATAGTTAAACGCATTAATGAAGTCCTGCAGCATGAAAATACCAGTGCCATTCCCCTGTCTATTTCCTTCGGCTGGGAAACCAAACGGAGCCTAGATGAACAGACGATGGAAGTGTTCAAGAAAGCCGAAGACTATATGTACCGGCGTAAGCTCTCGGAAAGCGCGAGCATGAGAAATAAAACCGTAAAAGTAATCATGAAAACCCTCTACGAAAAAAACGAGAGAGAAGAGCAGCATTCGGCAAGGGTCAGCCAGTTGTGTCAGGCACTGGGATTGGCTTTGGATTTAAGCTTGGAAGATATAAATGAACTTAAAACCGTAGGATTGATGCATGACATAGGAAAGATAATCCTTGATGACCGGATACTCGACAAACCCGAAAGTCTAAGCGATGACGAGTTTGCCGAAATTAAGCGGCATGCTGAAACCGGCTACCGTATCTTGAGTTCGGTCAATGAGTTCGCCCAGCTGGCGGAATACGTTCTGGCCCATCATGAAAGGTGGGATGGCCAAGGATATCCCAAGGGACTGCAGGGTGAAGCTATTCCTCTGCAATCCAGAATTATAGCCATTGCCGATACCTACGACGCCATTACCAGCGACCGACCTTACCGAGATGCTATGGATGAGGAATTTGCCAGGGCGGAAATAGTGCTGGGCAGCGGCACCCAGTTCGATCCCCATATTGCCGGGGTATTCCTGGATAAGGTTTTAAAATAAAATATTTAGGAAGACCGATGCTGACTCTTCTCAAATCAATTTTAATTAGACCCATTCTAGTTGAGGACTCTGTGCCGCAGAGCCCTTTTTATTTTGACATCTTATATTGTTCTATTTATGTAATAAGCAGGAAACTTTAGTATTATGTAGAATTAATAGTCTGTTAAAGTTTGTTAAGGGTGTTGCTCTGTGCCTATCGATTTTGATAATAAATGCGTTTATCGACTGCAGCTACATGACCACGCATGCTTGATCTATGAAACCGAGACTGAATGGGAAGATACAATTATACCCTATATTGTTCTCGGTCTTAAACTCGGGCAAAAGTGCATTTACGCTTTAAATCATCGGACCCGCGATAATATCCTTGGCAGCCTGCATAAAGTTGGTTTGGAACCATCAAGCTATGAAGCATCCGGTCAGTTGTTGATCATAGACCAAAGAGCCTTTCCAGAGCCAAATGACAACAGTCGCCTGGAACAAATGCAGGATTTTGAGATCGAATTTATTAAAACCTGTTTAGCCGAAGGCTATCCGGCCGTGCGTTTTACCGTTGAATCAATGCATACCATGACCGGCATCGATTCGGAAAACAACTTGGTGGAAACCAATTCTCGCGCCAATAATGATTTATTTCCCCACTATCCGGTAATCTCGCTTTGCCAATACGACCGCCGGCAAACCGACCCTATCCTTCTGAGACATGCTATCATCAGCCACCCCATAATCATTAAGAACGGAATTTTTTATGAGAACTTTGCCGGGGTTCCCAACGAAGTCTTTCTCGCGTCAACCAGTGATCGCTGGGAGGCCGAACACTGGTTGAAAACAGTTGAAAAAGAAAGTCAGGAACGAGAAAACCTGAATTTGTTGAGGCAAACAGTGGAAAAATCCTTTCACGCCATGCTGGCAGTGCGTCCCGACGGCACTTTAATTACCTACAATGAAGCCTTCCGCAACTTGGTCGGCCTTACCGATGCCCAAATCGAGAAACTGCCTGATATATGGCCCGAATGGCGCCGACATTTTACCGAGTTGATTGAAGAAATCGGAGCAAGCGGCGGATACAAACGCCTGCAAAAAACTTATCCCAGTTTCCGCGGCTATAACAGGGTTCTGGATCTGGCCATATTTAGAAAGGATGATTATTCGGGCAATGTCGATTACTACTACGGCTCGGTATCAGATATTACCAAACAAGTGGAAGCCGAAAAAGCCCTGCGCGAATCGGAAGAAATGTATCGCTTAATCGCTGAAAATGCCTATGATTTTATCTCCATTTTCGATAAAGATACTTTTCGCTATAAATACTTAAGCCCATCCCACGAAAGATTATTGGGCTATACCATTGAAGTTTTAATGGAGAAAGATTCCTTTGAACATGTCCATCCTGATGACCTGGAACCCACCCTGCGCTCCCTGTTGGAAGGAATTAAAAAAGGCCGCGGCAGCCACCAGTATCGCTGGCAAAAAGCTGACGGAACCTATATTTGGATTGAGGCTGACGGCAAACTGATCGAGGAAGGTAAATACAAAGGCGATATTCTTCTGATAACTCGTGATATTACGGAAATAAAGCTGGCCGAGCTAGCTTTGAAAAAGGAATTGGAATACCGCAGTTATTTAATAGACAACATGAATGAAGTGTTTGTGACCTATGATTTACAGCACCGCATCACCTTCGTGAACAGGTCGGTTTCTACCATTCTGGGTTATGATCCTAGGGATTTGCTGGGTAAAAACGTTATGGATTATATCATTACTTCCCACCTTCCATCAGCCGCCGCCCAGATTGACAAACGCCTGCAAAAAGGTATGGCGGGTATATTTGAAACGCTGGTATTAAAAAAGAACGGGGAAGAGGCCCTGGTGAGGATCAAAAGTTCGCCCATATTAGAAAACGATGCCATTACCGGAGTTATGCTTCTACTTGAAGATATCTCCGAACACCGAAAAATGGAACAGGAGATGGCACGGCTCAGTCAACTTCATACCATTGGCGAGATAGCCGCCGGGATCGGCCATGAGATAAGGAATCCCATGACCACGGTCAAAGGATTCCTGCAGATCATGAAGCAGCAGGGTGAATTTGAATTCTATCAGAGTTATTTCAACATCATGTTGGAAGAGCTTGAGCGGGCCAACGCCATAATAAGCGAATTCCTTTCCCTGGCTAAAAACAAGCTGGTCGACCTGCGCATCTTCAATCTGAATGACATTATTACCTTCATATATCCCCTCCTCCAGGCTGATGCCACTTTAACTGACAAATCCATTGTTTTGGACTTGCAAGAAATCCCGGCCCTGCTGCTGGATGAAAAAGAGATCCGGCAGCTGCTCTTGAACCTGGTGCGCAACGGCCTGGATGCGATGGAGCCGGGAGGAACTGTGTATATTCAGACCTATTCAGAACCAGATTCGGTCGTTTTGGCGGTCAGGGATGAAGGCTGCGGCATAGCCCATGAATATCTTAAGAAATTGGGCACCCCCTTTTTTACCACCAAGGAATCCGGGACCG
>JBDKUE010000112.1:0-3527 GCA_039679855.1 Syntrophomonas sp. | reverse complement strand
TTATAATTGGGGCCAAAGGCAGGCTTGGCGATGAAAAGCCGAAAATTAGAGGAGGGCTGTTATTGACGAAGGACCAGGAATTGATGCAAATGGTGGCTGAAGCGTGTCTGGATGAGAACGCCCAGCGGCTGACCATTCTCGAAGTGGGAGATTTAACCGTCCTGGCGGACTATTTTGTACTTGCGTCTGGAAGAAGCACGGTTCACGTGAAAAGCATAATAGAACACGTGGAAGAGAAACTTGGTGAAAAGGGGATAAATCCCCGGCACCGTGACGGCACCGGCCAGGGAACCTGGTGTGTACTCGATTACAGTTCAGTGATTCTGCATGTATTTCGGCAGGAAGAAAGAGAGTATTATAACCTGGAGGATCTTTGGAGAGGAGCTAAGGAGATAGTCCTTAAACAAGCCTAACCAGACCGTCCACAAAAGCACCACGGGCCCCACACATGCTCCCGATGGTCGCTATTAAGGTTACGAATTCGCAGCTCCTTGCCATCCTGGCATTGCTACACTAGCCCGTCCGTGGGCATCGGCGGCTCCTTGGCATCCTGCCACTACCGCACTAGCCCGTCCTTGGGCGTCGTCTGCGTTGTTCAATAGGCCCGCTCCATCAACGTACTTTAGTACGCCTCAGTCGCGGGCTTATTTTACCACAGATACTTCAGATGTTCGCTATCGCTCACCAATAAGGTTGCACGCCTTGCTCTTCACAACACTAATAATATGCGTAGCGGAGCGTAAATCGTGGTGCCCGGATGGTACTTCATATGATAACCGGAGTTTCGTCCCTTACGCTTTTGGGGAAAATTAACGGGCTACGATATTCACCAGTTTGCCGGGGACTACGATAACCTTTTGAATGGTTTTGCCTTCCAGCATTGGTTTTATCCTGTCACTGGCCAGGGCTTGTTCACGCAGCTCGTCTTCAGAGGCGGAAGCGGGCACCGTTATGCGGTCTCTGACCCGGCCGCTAATCTGTACCACTATTTCTAGCTCATCCTGAACCAGGGCTTCAGGTCTATAAACCGGCCATTTTTGCAGGTGAATACTATCTGCAAAGCCGATAGCCTGCCACATTTCCTCGGTAATGTGAGGAGAAAAGGGGCTTAACAGGAGCAGCAGGTTTACTATGCCTTCCTTGACCACACTCATATTGAGGGACGTATTATCCCGATAGCTGTTTAAGGTGTTGGTAAGCTCCATTATAGCGCTGACTGCGGTGTTGAAATTAAAGCGCTCCTGAATATCATCGGTTACCTTTTTAATAGTAGCGTGGGTTTTAAAATATACCTGTCGGGCTTCATCGTCCAGCTCACCGTGCTGATCTGACAGAGGCACATCTTTGATCCGGTCGGCATATTCTATAACCAGGCGCCAAACCCGGTTGAGGAATCGGTAGGAGCCCTCAACTCCCTGGTCGCTCCACTCCAGGTCCCTTTCCGGCGGTGAGGCAAAGAGTATGAAAAGTCGGGCCGTATCAGCGCCGTAGGTGCTTATTATCTCTTCCGGGCTGACTACATTGCCCTTGGTCTTGGACATCTTGGAGCCTTCTTTCAAAACCATGCCCTGGGTCAACAGGTTGGTAAAGGGCTCCTGGCACTTGAGCAGTTTGATATCATAGAGAAACTTGGTAAAGAAGCGGGCATACATCAGGTGCAGGATGGCGTGCTCCACCCCGCCTATGTATTGATCGACCGGCATCCAGTAATCGACCGCGGCTTCACCGAAGGGCATCTCCGAATTGTTGGGATCGCAGAAGCGATCAAAATACCAGGAGGAGCAGACAAAAGTATCCATGGTGTCGGTCTCCCGGCGGGCTTCACCCTGGCAGCAGGGGCAGGTGGTCTTATAAAAACTTTCCACATAGTTCAAGGGCGATTCGCCGGTCGGTTTGAATTCCACATCGACCGGCAGCACCACCGGCAGATCTCGTTCCGGGACCGGCACCATGCCGCAGTCCGGGCAATAGACCAGTGGTATGGGCGCGCCCCAATAGCGCTGGCGGGAGATCAACCAATCGCGCAGGCGGAAGTTGACCGTGCCATTGCCCCAGCCTTTTTCCTCCATAAATTTGATAACCGCTTTTTTACCTTCTTCAACCGATAGGCCGTTAAAAACGGCTGAATTAACCATTAATCCGTCACCTACGTAGGCTTCGGTCATGGTTTCAGAAGCACCGGGGGAGTCGGGACCCTGTATAACCACCCGGATGGGTATATCGTATTTGCGGGCAAACTCAAAGTCTCTCTGGTCATGGGCGGGAACCGCCATAATAGCTCCGGTTCCGTAGTCCATGAGCACGTAGTTGGCCAGCCAGATGGGCACCCGTTCCCCGTTGACCGGATTTATGGCATAGCGGCCGGTAAATATCCCTTCCTTTTCCACATCGGTAGAGGTGCGGGCTATATCACTCTGCAGCTTAATGCGGGCCACGAAGTCTTTGACGGCCGCTTCAGTTGCGGTGCCGGCCACCAGCTTTTCGACCATCGGATGTTCGGGGGCAAAAACCATGTAGGTGACCCCGAAGACGGTGTCCGCCCGGGTTGTGAAAACGGTGAGCTTTTCATCGCTGTCTTCTATGTCCATGGAAAATTCCAGGCCTTCGCTGCGGCCGATCCAGTTGCGCTGCATTATTTTGACCTTTTCCGGCCAACCTGGCAGCATTTCCAGATCATCCAGCAGGCGTTGGGCATAGTCGGTGATTTTGAAAAACCATTGCTCCAGCTGGCGCTTTTCAACCTCGGTGTCGCAGCGCTCACAGCTCCCGTTGACCACCTGCTCATTGGCTAAAACCGTCTGGCAGGAAGGGCACCAGTTGACGGCGGCCCGCTTCTTATAGGCCAGGTTATTTTCATATAGCTTTAAAAACAGCCACTGGGTAAACTTGTAGTAATCCGGCTTGCACGATGCTATTTCGCGGTCCCAATCGTAGCTGATGCCCAGGGTTTTGAGCTGGCTCTTCATGTTTTCTATGTTGCTGTAGGTCCATTTGGCCGGAGGTATGTTATTTTTAAGCGCCGCGTTTTCGGCTGGAAGCCCGAAGGCATCCCATCCCATGGGATGCAGGACGTTGAACCCCTGCATGGTCTTGAAACGGGCAACTACGTCGCCTATGGCATAGTTGCGAACATGCCCCATATGCAGGTTGCCGGAAGGATAGGGAAACATCTCCAGGTCATAGTATTTCGGTTTGGCAGGATCTTCCGTGACCTTGTAGAAATTGTTCGCTTCCCAATAGGCCTGCCATTTGGCTTCAATGGCTTTAAAATCGTACTTTCTTTCCATAACGTCCCTCCTTGAAATGCAAAAAACAAAAGCTCTCATCCCTCAAGGGACGAGAGCGATCTCCCGTGGTACCACCCAAGTTTTAAAGACAAAAATGGTGGAGCTAGTGGGATTCGAACCCACGGCCTCTTGAATGCCATTCAAGCGCGATCCCAACTTCGCCATAGCCCCACGTTGTCTACTCATTACAGGTAACGGTTTAACCGTCACAGGCTGATTTTCGCCTGTAAAGCTCCCCGG
>JBDKUE010000028.1:0-22108 GCA_039679855.1 Syntrophomonas sp. | reverse complement strand
AGGGTTGCATCTTTGCTCCATCCTCCGGTTGGCGGGCTTACTTGGGCATGGGTATTATCAGATGCTTTAACGGTAACACCGGCAATACGCTTGCTTCCGGACGAATCACTAGATACATATATATTTTTGATTATTAATCGTTGACATGTTCATGGCCTGTTTGAATTCAATTGTCCAGGTATGATTCGGATCATCAGTGCTGGCCGCCGACCAGTCCTCCCAGGTTTTCGGTTCTGTCTGGGCTTGCGTGTCTATATTGTTCACAGGTGGATTTGGTGAAGATCCCTGGAATATTTTTATAGTCTGTGATGCAGCATCCCAGTCAACCGAATAGCCCAAGCCTTGCGCTACAAAACCCGCCGGCAGGAAGGTTCGACCACTGGTTATTTCCGGAGCTGCGTCCATTGGGTGTGGGGCGCCGTTTTTACCAACAAGGTTTTACTGCCGACCTGCATTTGAATGACCTGAGCACCCTTTGACAGGGTAATCGTAGCATTCCCTGCATCCCATACAACATTGTTGGTCTGAACCCCCACGGCCTGAGCCAGGTATAAGATAGGCACATAAGTCCGACCATTATTTATATAGGGAGCAACGTCCATATTTTGAGCAACACCGTCCATATAATACGAAGTAGCTCCCACTGTAAAGGTCGCGCTGCCAGCGGCCCGGGCCTGATTTCCTATTCCGATGCCCAGCAGCAGTATAAGGACGAAACATAGATACCAGGTTCTGCCATTTACCTCATTGCTAACCCTCCGTTTCTCCCTCATCCATAGCTCTTCTGATCATGGATAACCAGGTTAAAAGTTGTCGATGACCTCGTCATCCAGGCATGCATAAAGTTTTTAAAATAGCGTACTAGTTTAATTTAGTCAATACATTACCATTATCATCAACAACGCATTTTTGGTCATATGAACCATAATTAGGTGGTCCATTGTACTCATGCTTAGACACAATAATATTACCTTTGTATTCTCCTTCATTTATAACCTTAATCAACCCGCCAAAACAAACTTGTTTTACTTTCTTATCTTTAATGTAAACCACATATGTAAAACAACTAGCTGCAGTACCTGCTGATGCAGTAAAATACACTTTTGTACGATCAAGAGAAAACTGAGGGTTATCATCAATTAAGGGTTGATTAGAATTTTTTGCAAGTAACTCTTTATGACCATCTGAATACTTAACCCATATTTCCTTATTTTGTATTACTTCTAAGCTAACAGGTAGATTCGCCTCGGCCTGGCTTTTTGCCTGCGATTCGGGTGAAGCATTATTACCATTTCCACTGGTTTGTTGATTTGAGCCTTCTGGTTTGACCGACTCGCTATTGTCCAAAAAAATCAACGATTTTCCCTTTAATTCTTCCTTAACCTTTATTACCGGCTTCCAGTTGTAGAGCAGGGCCTGGGCGGTATAGACTTTGGCACTGGCGTCTGCACTGTTTATGGCCTGCAATATTACAATGGCGTCCAGGTTGGTGGAATTCGCCTGCAAAGCTTTAAGTGCATATGCTTTGGCCTTATCCTTGTCCCCGGCTTCCAGATAGTATTTTGCCAGGTCGCTTAAGAGCCAGTCGTTCAACTTTTCTTTAGTCAACTGCTTTACCAGGGCTTCGGATCCCGGTTTATCACCCTGCTTTAACATGGCTATGGCAGCCAGTATCCGGGATTTTTGATTGCTGTTCTGCTGACTGAGTTTTTCCTGGAATATGGTTATGGCTTTGGTGTAGTCTTCGGATGCATAATAGCCGTAGAACTGCAGCATTGCGGCAAGCTTTTTATCTGTAATAAGTGAAGCTTTGGACTGAAGGACATTCCAGTTGCCTTTATAAAGATCAGTCAGAATCACATAGGCTTCCTGCTGGTTTATTTCCAGAGAAAGAGATTTTACCAGGTTGTTGAAAGAGTCATCTGTTTTATTGTTTTGTTTCAGGTATAAAGCCATGGTATTATAGGCCTGGTATTCGTTAGGATTGTTTTCAACTGCTTTGCGCAGCATCGCTTCCGCTTTGGCGTTGTCCCCCTTCTGCTGGTAGACCATGGCCAGTCCAAAGTAGGCTTCAAGGCAGGATGAATTGCTGTTATTGATCTCCTGGAAGGCCTGTTCCGCTTTATCCAACTGTCCCTGGTCTATGTACATGCCGGCCAGGCCAATCTGCAAAGTTGGCTTTTTCTCCGCGGCCACCGCAACCAGGCCTCTGTCGTAGGTAGACTGTGCTTCATCATATTTCCCCTGTATGGTATAGACTCTTGCTAAACCTTGATAGGCCTTTACTTCTTTGGGATCGATCATAATGGCATCATTGAAGGCTAAAATGGCTTTCTCATAGTCGTTTTCGCTTAAGTATTTGACGGCCAGATCCAACTTAGCCTGCGTCCGGGCTTCGGTTCCGAAGCTTTTCCATCCCCAAAAGCCGCCCAGAATTAACACTACAGCCAGGATGGAACCGATAATCATCCTGGTTTTTCCTGACCTCGGATTTTTTTGAATGGGGGTTGCGGCGCCGGTTTTATTGTGAGACTTCATCGCACTAACGGATTGCTTTTCGGAATCTGATAGTGTAGGAATACTTCCTTCCTCATTTGAGACCCCGATGCTATTTCCGCAGGTATTACAAAACCTTGCGTCGTCTTTCAGTTCCTGCCCGCATTTTCCACAGTACATGCTCTCCCTTTACCTCCCCTATTTTTGCTCTGGCAAACTTTCGTTACCCTTTGTTTTTAGTAAAACTGATAACTACCAACGATAGTTCTTTTGCCACCATCTTATACTACTTCACGGTAAAATCATTTATTTTATTTCCTCCTATATGTTTCAACGTCTTTTGTTCTTCAAAAGACGCACTCCGATTAGCTTATTATTCAACAATCTGTCTTTCGCTTCCGTCAACTCTAATTCTGTAGAATCTCATTTCTCCCCAGTTCTGATAGTAAATCCAATCCCCCGCTACGTTAATAAGACGAGTTTCATCATCATTTAATTTTGTGCGCTCAGATCCATTTATTCGGACTTTATATAATTTATCACCATCTCGTACATTCGAATAATATATCCAATCATCGACAACGTTGACATACCAAGCTTCATCGATATTCAACTTTGACTCATAATTGCTATCAAGAGACATTTTGTTGATAAATCCTGGGATGCTTAGATTCATTAATAACATAGGGTTTGAAGTATTATAGATTGTATAATAAACGCAGTTTCCAGAAACGTTTAGGTTAAAAGTCGGGTGATCAGTTATTTTAGTTTGCTCGCGACCATCCAAGTGTATTTTATAAAGCTTATTCTCATCATCGTTATTCGCATAATAAATCCAATCCCCGGCAACGTTTATAAAACGAGCTCGATCATTATTTAATTTTATTCTTACTTTGCCATCTACTTGAATTTTGTAAATGTTACCATTATCACTCTCATTAGAATAATAAATCCAATCATCCAGCACATTGATATATAAGGCCTTATCATCGCATAATTTTATCCGATCGCTGCCGTCTTTATTTATTTTATAGATTTTACCATTATCACTTTCATTTGAATAATAAACCCAATCGCCCATTACATTGATATACGCGGAAATATCGTTGCTTAATTTACATCGCTCACTACCATCCAGTCTAATTTTATATAATAAAAAGCCATCGTTGCTGTTTGTATAATATATCCAACCATCCTTTTCCGCGGCAATTCCACTATTTACTATATTTCCTCTCGCCATATTGGTCTCAGTATTGACATTATTGATGCTCGAAATGCTAAAAGGCATGCGCACTGCATCCTCTAGAGGTGTCCCTGCAGTGGTCAATACCTTCTGAGTAATAATAAGGTAAAATGTTGCATCCTTGCTCCACCCTCCGCTTGGTGGGCTTACTTTAGCATGGGTGCTGTCGATGGCGGTAATGCCAACTCCCTCTATACGGCGGCTGCCATCAAGGTCAGGTGACACATAAATGTTAATGCTGCTTATGGTAGAGGTGTCCATGGCCTGCTTAAATACTATCGTCCATGTATGATTCGGATCATCAGTGGCGGCTGCCGGCCAGTCCTCCCAAGTTCTCGATTCTGTCTCTGCTTTCGTGTTTATAGTGTTCACGGGTGGGTTTGGTAAAGATCCCTGGTATAATTTTATGGTTTGTGATGCAGCATCCCAGTCAACCGAATAGCCAAAGCCTTGCGCCACAAAACTGGCCGGTAAGAAGGTTCGCCCACTGGTTATTTCCGGGGCTACGTCCATTTGGCGTGTTGCGCCGTTTACCAGCAAGTTTTTATTGCCGACCTGCATTTGAATGACCTGGTCACCCTTTGACAGGGTAATAGTAGCATTCTCTGCATCCCATACGATATTGTTAGTCTGAACCCCGACGGCCTGCGCCAGGTATAAAATAGGTACATAAGTTCGACCATTATTTATATAAGGAGCAACCTCCATATTTTGAGCAACGCCGTCCATATAATACGAAGTAGATCCTACTGTAAAGGTCGCGTTGCCCGCGGCCCAGGCCTGACTTGCTCCTCCGATGCCAAGCAGCAGTATAAGGACGATACATAGATACCAGACTCTGCTCTTTTTTCCCATACAGAAACCTCCCCGTTCTCCGTTCCAACATTATCTCCCTTTATTCTCACCTTTATGAGTTGTCAACAATCCGGACATTAAGCCAATCCGGGACTTTTGAGGAAGCAGCCTAAACAAGTCGCCTTCCATTTAGATACATATCTTACACAGTATAGACTAGTTAATTAATATTAATTAATTCTTCTATATATATACTTTTACTATATTGGGTTGTTTTCTTAACAACACCCATGTTCTTTATCAGCCAATAATCCTCTTCTCCTTTAAATTCCTTTGTTCTATTCACATGAATATGGGCTGCCATTGATGAATTACCCATGACATTTATCTTTTCCATCCCGACAAAAGTGCATGTTTCACGGTATTCTCTTATTCCCACGGCGTCAATAACCAGGTTATACGTATTTTCCCATCCCTGCCCCGGAACGACAGGTTTTAATACGTATTTTATCCCAGATTGTATAGAGCCTGACAGCCCATCATTGCCACCATCACGCATCCAGGTTACGCTCTCATCTTGAATTGCGTATTGATTACTAGACCAATACTTGGTTGAATCCTGGCGTTTGCAGGTGTAGCTGCCGTCGGCTTCGTGAATCCAGGTGTCGGTAGTTTCAGTTTTGTTATTGATTATATACACATACTTTTTATTGAGATCCGGAATCCAATAGTCGGGCGTTAGCTGAATATTCGTGTCCGCCTTATTTTCAGCCTTTGAAATATTGTTGTTTGTTACAATTTCAGGATTTAGCAGCGACCTGGTGATCAGTTCTTCCTTAACCTTAATGACCGGCTTCCAGTTGTAAAGCAGAGCCTGGGCAGTGAAGACTTTGGCACTGGCGTCCGGACTATTTATAGTCTGCAGCAGGGCAATAGCATCGAGGTTGGTGGGATTAGACTTAAGTGCCTTGAGGGCATATTCTTGGGCCTTATCCTTGTCACCGGCTTCGAGATGGTATTTTGCCAGGTCGCTTAAGAGCCAATCGTTCAGCTTTTCTTTAGTCAACTGCTTTACCAGGGTTTCGGCTCCCGGTTTGTCACCCTGCTTTAACATGGCTATGGCAGCCAGTATCCGGGCTTTTTGATTGCTGCTCTGCTGACTGAGTTTTTCCTGGAATGTGGTGATGGCTTTGGTGTAGTCTTCGGAGGCATAATAGCCATAGAATTGCAGCATTGCCGCAAGCTGTTTATCTTTAATAAGTGATGCTTTGGACTGCAGGACATCCCAGTTTCCTTTATAAAGATCAGTCAGAATCAGATAGGCTTCCTGCTGGTTTATTTCCAGGCTAAGGGATTTTACCAGGTTGTTAAAGGAATCGTCTGTTTTGTTATTTTGTTTAAGGTATAAGGCCAGCGCGTTATAGGCTCGGTATTCGTTGGGGTTGTTTTCAACTGCTTTGCGCAGCATCGCTTCCGCTTTGGCATTGTCACCCTTCTGCTGGTAGACTACGGCCAGTCCAAAGTAGGCTTCAAGGCAGGATGAATTGCTGTTATTAATCTCCTGGAAGGCCTGTTCCGCTTTATCCAGCTGTCCCTGGTCTATGTACATGCCGGCCAGTCCAATCTGCAGGGTCGGCTTTTTCTCCGCCGCTACTGCGGCCAGACCTTTATCGTAAGTAGATTGGGCTTCATCATATTTCCCCTGTATGGTATATGTTCTAGCCAAACCTTGATAAGCCTTTACTTCTTTGGGATCGATTTTAATGGCATCATTGAAGGCCAGGACGGCTTTCTCATAGTCGTTTTCACTGAGATATTTAACCGCCAGGTCCAACTTGGCCTGCATGCGAGCTTCGGTTCCGAAGTTGTTCCATCCCCACAAGCCGCCAACCACTATCAGAATGGCCAGCGTTAAGCCCATGATAATTTTAGTCTTTAAGCCACTTTTGGGTTTTGGCACTGGTGTTAGTGGGGCATCATGAGAAAGAGGCGAACTGCCGAAAGTCGATTTATTATCACTTGCAGGTACGACCTCAACACCATACCCACATCCCCCACAGAACTGAGCATCATCCTGCATTTCTTTTCCGCACTTGGCACAGAACTTCATACCTGCCTCCTGTCCTTTCCCTATAAATTCCCTCTTTGCGCTACATATAGAATATAACAATCTGTATCTTAAATGACGTTTCTCTAATAACTTTTATGATATATAGTTAAATTACAAGCCTGGCAATAATCCAGTTTTGTAGGCCTTAAAAGCAATTATGCAAGGTGAAGTTACTTGATTTCTATCAGTTCGTCATTACCAATGTTTCCGTAAAATTCGTATATGGCTTTCACTACCCCTATGCCTCTTGACAGCCAGTAATTATCAACGTAACTTTTTGATGATGACCCGTTTTGGCAAATTCCTTGAATTCGGATATGGGCGCATTCCATATTTGAACCCATGACTGTGACATTTTCCATCCCTACGAACTGCCCTTCTGCAATCCAAGTAGACGTTCCTTCATTACTAGTGCTTACGTAGTTGATATCCCATTTTTCTCCGACTGATGCAGGTTTGATGAGAACATAAGAACCAGAAGTGCAAGTACTGCCGTGTCCATTTCCATTGTCATACACTGTTCTTCCAATCCACTTTAACTCATTGCCATCTATTGCATACTCTTCTTCGGTACAATTTCTTTCATCAAAATCAGGTCCGTAGTAGGAATATTGTTTAGTACCTTTCCATTTTGTATATTTGGCATCGCTGTAACCGCTATTGCTGGAAAAGGCTACAACATAAACCTTTGAAATATCAGCGGGAACGAAATAGTCCGGTGTCAGCACCACTTTTGTATCAGTTAAGCTAAAAGGCATCCGTACGAAATCTTTCAGGGGCTCTCCTTCACTGGTTAAAACCTTCTTGGTAATAATAAGATAATATTTCGTTTCGGCCTTCCACCCCCCGGTAGGAGGGCTTACGAGAGCATGAGTGCTGTCGGTGGCAGTAATGCCAATACCATCTATACGGCGGCTGCCATCAAGGTCAGGTGATACATAAATGTTAAAGCTATTTATGGTGGAGTTGTCCATAGCCTGTTTAAAAACTATCGTCCAGGTGTGATTCGGATCGTCAGTGCTGGCCGCCGGCCAGTCCTCCCAGGTTCTCAGTTCTGTCTCCGCTTTCGGGTTTATATTATTCAAAGGTGGGTTTGAAGATCCCTGGTACAATTTTACGGTTTGTGATGCAGCATCCCAGTCAACCGAATAGCCAAAGCCTTGCGCCACAAAACTGGCCGGCAAGAAAGTTCGCCCACTGGTTATTTCCGGGGCTACGTCCATTTGGCGTGTTGCGCCGTTTACCAGCAGGTTTTGATTGCCGACCTGCATTTGAATGACCTGGTCACCCTTTGACAGGGTAATAGT
Source organism: Syntrophomonas sp. (assembly GCA_039679855.1). Taxonomy (GTDB): domain Bacteria; phylum Bacillota; class Syntrophomonadia; order Syntrophomonadales; family Syntrophomonadaceae; genus UBA5314. The sequence goes on along the minus strand of JBDKUE010000028.1, from coordinate 14,157 downwards.
AGCATTCACTGCATCCCATACAACATCTTTGGTCTGAACCCCGACGGCCTGCGCCAGGTATAAAATAGGTACATAAGTTCGGCCATTATTTATATAGGGAGCAACCTCTATATTTTGAGCAACGCCGTCCACATAATACGAAGTAGATCCTACTGTAAAGGATGCGCTGCCAGCGGCCTGGGCTTGACTTCCGCCTCCTATTACAAGCAGCAACATCAGGATGATACATAGATACCAGGCTCTGCCATTTTCCCTCATTGCTATTCCTCCCCATTTCTCCCACTTGATCTATGGTTAACCAGGTGTCGGTAACCTCGTCACCCCGACAGTATCATCAACAACTCACACCAATTATGGCCATTGATTTGGACTCAATCATTCCACTTTGTTATATACACAGCTAGGTAGTGATCAAGTTTATTCATATCAAAATCAGTGGGATATTTCTCCAAGAGGGAGACTTGACCAGTTTTTTTATCAACAAAATAGGGAGAAGGGCGCCCTCTATAATAATGACCGTCTTGACTCTTATTCTCAAAAACACTAACCAAGTATTTGTTTTGATCGTAATCGTAGGCCAAACAATAACAACCCTTATTTTGATTTGCCACAAGCTCAGCTGCTTGTTGAGGTGTAATTGTATTTGCTTTGTTAGAATCTTTACTGTCTTCCGTTGGGGCCGTGTTAGATTTGTCTTTTTCACCTGTCTTTTTACCAGTATTATCTTGATCCCCGGTTTGTTCTACCTTATTAGCACCATTTACTTGGTTAGATGCGCTATTACTAATCGCAGGCAAACGTATTGGACTCACTACTGACCGTAGCTGCAGGTCTTCGTTCGCCTTAACTAGTGGTTTCCAATTATAGAGCAAATCCTGGGTAGTATAGACTTTGGCACTTGAGTCAGCACTGTTTACGGTCTGCAATATTACAATAGCGTCCAGGTTGGTGGTATTCGCCTTAAGTGCCTTAAGAGCATATTCTTTGGCTTTTTCCTTGTCACCAGCTTCTAAATAGTATCTACCCAAATCGCTTAAGAGCCAATCGTTCAGCTTTTCTTTAGTCAACTGCTTTATCAGGGCTTCGGCTCCCGGTTTGTCACCCTGCTTTAATATGGCTATGGCAGCCAGTATCCGGGCTTTTTGGCTGCCGTTTTGTTGATTGAGTTTTTCTCGAAAGATGGTGATGGCTTTTTGGTAGTCTTCGGATGCATAATAGCCGTAGAATTGCAGCATTGCGGCATGTTCATCTGTAATAAGTGAAGCTTTGGACTGCAGGGCATTCCAATTGCCCTTATACAGATCAGTCAGAATCAGATAGGCTTCCTGCTGGTTTATTTCCAGGGAAAGAGATTTTACCAGGTTGTTAAAGGAATCGTCTGTTTTGTTGTTTTGTTTGAGGTATAAAGCCAGCGTATTGTAGGCACGGTATTCGTTAGGATTGTTGGCAACGGCTTGACATAGTATTGCTTCAGCTTTGGCATTGTCTCCCTTCTGCTGGTAGACAGTGGCCAGTCCAAAGTAGGCTTCAAGACAGGAGGCGTTGCTGTTATTTATCTCTTGAAAAGCCTGTTCAGCCTTATCCAGCTGTCCCTGGTCGATGTACATGCCGGCCAGGCCAATTTGCAGAGTCTGCTTTTTCTCGGCTGCTACTGAAGTTAGTCCTTTATCATAGGTAGATTTCGCGTTGTCATAGTCACCCTTGATGGTATAAACCCTGGCCAATCCCTGGTATGCCTTAACCTCTTTCGAGTCTATGTTTATAGCATCATTGAAGGTTAATATGGCTTTATCATAGTCATTTTCACTCAAATATTTAACTGCCAGGTCCAGTTTAGCTTGAACCCGCGCTTCGGTTCCCAAGGTGTTCCATCCCCAGAATCCGCCCACCACTATCAGAATGGCCAGAATTGAGCCCAAGATGATTTTGGTCCTAGCGGCGCTTTTGGGGGTTGGCACTGGTGTGAGCAAAGCATCAACAGAAAGAGGCGAGGTGCCGAAAGTTGCTTTATTTGCATTTGCGGATATGACATCCCCACCAGACCCACATCCTCCACAGAATCGAGCATCATCCTGCAATTCTTTTCCGCACTTAGCACAAAACTTCATACATGCTCCTGCCCTTCCCCTATTTATTACCTCTTTTGGGCACTTCATATAGAATATATTAGTCTATTTCTCAAATTACGTTTCTCAGACAACTGTACGATATGTCGTCAAATTACAATCCCACAAATATTCCAGATTTGCGAAATGCAACTATGCTAAGGTGAACAAGAAAAGAACTTTTCGTATTGTTATTGGATTTCTATCAGTTCGTCAGTAACAGTGTTTTCGCCCGGTCCTTCGTATATGGCTCTCACTATCCCTATGCCCTTGACCAGCCAGTAATTATCAACGAAGCTTTCTGATGACGACCAACCCTGGTAAATTCCTCCAATTCGGATATGCGCGCATTCCATATTTGAACCCATGACTGTGATATTTTCCATCCCTACAAATTGGCCTTTGCCAATCCATGTGCTAGTTCCGAGTTGACCTTCAGTTACGTAATTGATATCCCATTCTCCTCCGACTGATACAGGTTTGATGAGAACAAAAGAACCGGAAGTGCCAATATCGCCGTGCCCGTTTCCATTGTTATAGGGTGTTGATGCAGTCCATTTTAGCTCATTGCCGTCTATTGCATACTCATCTTCGATACGATTATCCCTATCAAGATCAGTTCCGTCGTAGGTACATTTATTGTCACCTTCCCATTTTATATATTTGGTATAGTTGTTACTGTTATTGCTTTTAGAAAATGTTATTGCTGAAGACATGACATAAATCTTTGAAATATCATCAGGAATGAAATAGTCCGGTGTAAGCACCACTTTTGCATCAGAAAAGCCAAAAGGCATCCTTACGAAATCTTTCAGGGGCTCTCCTTCGCTAGTTAACACCTTCTTGGTAATAATAAGATAATATTTCGTTTCAGCCTTCCATCCCCCGGTAGGTGGGCTTACCAGAGCATGGGTGCTGTCAGTGGCAGTAATGCCAACACCATCTATACGGCGGCTGCCATCAGGGTTTGGTGATACATAGATGTTAAAACTGTTTATGGTTGATGTATCCATAGCCTGCTTAAATACTATCGTCCAGGTATGATTCGGGGCATCAGTGCTGGCCGCTGGCCAGTCTTCCCAGGTTTTCGATTCTGTCTCCGCTTGCGGGTTTATATTATTCACAGAAGAGTTTGGGGAAGATCCCTGGTTTAATTTTATGGTTTGTGATGCAGCATCCCAGTCAACCGAATAGCCAAAACTTTGCGCGACAAAACTAGCCGGCAAGAAGGTCCGCCCACTGGTTATTTCCGGGGCTACGTCCATTGGGCGTGTTGCACCGTTTACCAGCAAGTTATTATTGCCGATCTGCATTTGAATAACCTGGTCACCTTTTGATAGGGTAATCGTAGCATTCCCTGCATCCCATACAACATTGTTGGTCTGAACCCCCACGGCCTGAGCCAGGTATAAAATAGGCACATAAGTTCGACCATTATTTATATAGGGAGCAACGTCCATATTCTGAGCAACGCCGTCCACATAATACGAAGTAGATCCTACTGTAAATGTCGCGCCGCCAGCGGCCCGGGCTTGACTTCCTCCTCCGATGCCAAGCAGCAGTATCAGAGCGATACATAGATACCAGGCTCTGCTCTTGTCTGCCATTATATAAACCTCCCCTTTCTCGTTTCCAGCATCATGTATCACTTTATGAGCTGTTAAAAAAACTAACCCTAAGCTATTTTCAGATTTTTCACATAGCCCTGGCTTAGCACCTTCTACATTTAATTAAAAACTGCTCTATTACTTCCGTCGCTATTTATTATATAGACTGGTACATACCCGCAGCCTATTTTAGTGCGATAATAAACCCAATCATCAGCAACATTTATTAAACATGTATTATCATCAGAATTAACTTTTGTCCGATTTCGGCCATCTTTTAACATTTTGTATAACTTGCCCTTATCGCCCAGGTTGCTATAATAGATCCAATCACCGCTAACATTTAAATAGCCCACTATTTCTTCACTCAATTTGGTTTTTTCAGTGCCGTCAGTACGAATTCTATATAACTGTCCACTGTAAAGATAATTTTTGTTAACACTACAGTAATAAATCCAATCATCAATAACATTTATACAGGCTGACCGTTCATCATTTAATTTTGTCTTACCGCTTCCATCTGTTCGTATTTTATAAAGTTTATAGCCGTCATTCTTACTCTGATAATAGATCCAATCGCCTACTACATTAACAAAATAACTGGATCCATCATTTATCATGGTTAAAGCACTACCATCGGTTTTAATTTTATACAATCCGTCTTTATCGAAATTGCTAAAGTATATCCAATCACCAACAACATTTATATATACCGGCCAATCTTTACTCAATTTGGTTCTTCCACTGCCATCAGTCTTAATTTTGTAGAGATCATTATTCCCGTTATAATAGATCCAATCACCTACTATATTTATATCGCTTGCGTTATCGTCGCATAATTTAGTCCAACCGCTACCGTCACTATGGCTTTTGTATAATTTATAATCATCGGTAGTATTTGTAAAATAGATCCAATCTCCATTTTTGCACACATTACCATCATTCGTTATGTTTCCGACAGTGTTTCCGTATTCAATTTGTTTGATACTAAAGGTCATGCGCACAGCATCTTTTAACGGTGTTCCTTCATTAGTCAAGACCTTCTGCGAAATAAAGAGGTAAAGAGTTGCATCTTTGCTCCACCCTCCGGTCGGTGGGCTTACTTGAGCATGGGTACTGTCAGATGCTTTAATGGTAATACCGTCAATACGCTTGGTTCCGGACGAATCACTTGATACATAAATACTTTGATTGTTGATTGTTGACATATTCATGGCCTGTTTGAATACTACCGTCCAGGTATGATTCGGATCATCGGTGCTGGCCGCTGGCCATTCCTCCCAGGCCAGAGCAGGTGGTGGCACCACCATACAAGCCATAGTGAGCAACAAGCTTAGTACGATAATTATCCCGCTTTTCCTTTTCAATCCCGTCAACCTCCCTCGTTTTTCACCTAAATACAGTTTACCGGCTCAATATATATTTGAAACTGATCCTGAATTACTCTTTCTAACCGTGGTCTGTTTCTTCGGCTCTGGTTCAGGTTCCGGTTCTGCAGGCTGTTCCACTGGGGGTGGGTTTTTGATAGCCTCCGCTTTGGCTTTTGTTTCGGCCAGGATTTTTTCGACCGCTTTTAACGCTTCATTGTCTGCATATTGACTCCTGGCCCGGGCCAGCAGTTTTGCTGCTTCATCGTAATTGCCCTTTTTAATGTACATTTCGATAACCTGTTGGTATTGTCCGGGACTCAATGTGCCGATACTCATCGCCGCAGTTAGGACTTCATCTGCCTTTTGGGTATCTCCAATTCCGATATAAGCCTGTGCTAAACCGACCCGGGCTTCAATATTTTGGGGATCGATTTTAATGGCTTCGTTAAATTCCAGAATAGCCTTCTCATAGTCGTTTTCGTTGAGATATTTAATTGCCAATTCCAACTTGGCCTGAACCCGGGCCTCGCTCGAATAACCCAGCCATCCCCAAAAGCCGCCCCCTGCCAGTACTATGGCCAGCAGAACTCCAATGATGATTTTTGTTTTATGCCCTATATTGGGCTTTGGCGCACGGGCCGGAGTAGTGTCTGATGAAAACAGGGGACCGCTGATTGTGCTGCTTTGAGGTCCATTAAGCAGTTCAGTAGTTGAAGTCGCGGTCGCTTGGGATTGGTTTAAGATTTGTGGAGCATCAGAGCCGACTCCGGTATTAACATCGCGTGCCATCGCTTTATCATCAGCATCGACGGTAGCCCCACATACCCCACAATACTGGTCACTATTCTGAAGCGCTTGCCCACACTTCTTACAATGTTCCATAAATCCGCCCCCCCGAGCTAATATCCAAATATTATGCTTCCGCACTATTAACAGGATATATTATCATTCGCCCAAAATAAATGATATTTCCCTGATAATCCCATGATAGATTGGGAAAGAAAAAGCCGGGCTATAAACCCGGTGCTAATATAAATGTTTTAAATTTTTATCCCAGATATTTCGGAAAACCTTCCTGGAACATCCACTGTTTGGCCCCCTCCAACCTAAATCCTAATCGGAATACCTGTTATGTGAAGACAATGTTGTTCTGATGTTGAGAAACTCTTCAATGAACAATCACATCGTAAACCTCGTGATTCGTGATTTTGGTCTTCCCAGTGCCATCCTCTTTAACGGCGTACAGTGATAAATTACTCATTAAATCCAGATAGTATATCCAACCGTTTTTTACTGTACAAAAAGCAATATTAGAAGCTACAGAATTGGATAATACCTTATCTTTGCGGTCCAAATGCTCCTTATCGATTCTCCAGATTTCTGACGTATCTGAAGACTTATTCCAATAGATAAGGTATTGATCGCTTATTTTAAAGTCCTCAACCGATGAACCACTTGTCAACACGGTTTGTTGTCCATCCAAACTGGTTCTGAACAGGAACCCGTCATAGTCCCGGTAATAAATATAGTTGCCATCAACCAGGATTTTGGAAGCAGACTTTCCTCCGACTTTGGTGACATTTGAGCCATCATATTTCATCCTGTAAATTTCCCCTTGTATATCGATATAATAAATCCATCCATTGGAGATTTGAATATGCTCACCAAATTCTGCAAGGGTGGAAATATCCCCATTCGCTAAATCACATTTGATAAGTTCTTGGTTGAAAGAATAAAATATGTTACCGTCACAAACCCTAAAGGGTGTGCTGTAAGAAATAACACCCATACCATAGGACTGAATAGATTCAGGTGCATCTGCTATATATTCAGGAATACCGCCGGTTAGAGCGATTTTGTAAACTTTCCAATTCCCTTCGTAACTACAGAAGTACAGGTAATCTTCATAAATGTCCATACAACCCACCTGTTCAGCAGCCTCATATATTGTGGATTTTTGGGAGCCGTCGGGTCTTTGTTTACAAATAGTCTTGTTATCCACATAGTAAATCCATACACTACTATCCAGTTTATCGTTATTGGCCGAGCCAAGAGTCTGCATATACACGGTATTTGAATCAGAGTCATAATTTATAGAACAATGTAAAGCTTGAGCTATGAATCTTAATGGTACTAATATTCTGCCATTCATAATCATGGGCGGCACGTCAAGAATCATTTTATTCCCGTTAACCCATGCTTCAGGATTATCAACTGTACATACGTTGTTGTAATAAAAAGATATTGATCGGGTTTCACCATTCCATCCGATCCCCAATCCCAAGTATTCCATAATTTTAGATAAGGGTACCATTACCCTCCCATCAACTATAACAGGCTCAACATCAAAGTATAATTCCTGCCCATCGAGTATTACCCCGGGGGTATTATCAGTTCGGGCCGGCAAGGGAACCATACATATCCCTAGAATTAGCAGGAGTCCCCATATTACTCTTTTCATACCCGACAACCTCCAAATGTGCCAATTCATAAACTCTCCGCTCCCCCTTCATAATTTGTGTCGTTTTTAACTACGGAGTTTACAGTACTCATTTCAACATCTGCTCATAAACATACTTTGAAATCTGTGCGGAAGCTTCCTCGAGTTCCGTTTGTTTTCCGTTGCAGCTCAGTATCGTCATGATATATTTCTTGCTGCCGCTTCCAATATAAGCGGTTTCATTATATTTAGTCGAAGTCATGGCGTTGTGGTGCAGGGCAAAAATGCCATCCGGCAAGTACTTCAATATGCCGACCTTTTTGGTCTCATCTATGATTTTGAAATTGTCGTTCATGTAGGCGCTGCCGATGGGCAGCGCATCCGAGTAAAGCAGTTCCAGCATGGCCTCAACATTTTCACAGGTGGTCAGATTTTCCACGCTGGTTTCTTCTTCTTGCAGAGCATGCTTTATGGAGGTTTCGCCGCAGCCGTATTTATTCGCTATACTGTTTACTTTGTCTATCCCGATATAGTTGAGTAGCGTATTGGTGCAGTTATTGTCGCTGTAGTTGAGCATGGTTTTAAGAAGTTCACCGATGGTATAAAGCCGCCCTTCGTCTTCTGCGGTGATTTTTACTCTTCCTCCGACGGTATAATGAAACGGTATTTGCGTATTAAGTGTTATGCTTCCATCCTTTATCATATCTGCTATAGCCAGGGTAATTGGAATATTGATCAATGCCGAGGCGGGCATTTGCTTATTATATTGTCCGGCCTTGTACTGTTCACCATTGGACAGGTCTTTGATCACTATGCTGTAATCGCCGCTGGCGACATTGCTCTTTATGATTTGTTCAATTTGCGCGGTGTCAAGAACGGCTAACCGGGGTTTAACGACCTCAGAAGTATAGTCTTTGTTCGACATTCCTGCATAGTCGCTGCTGTACACGGCTAATTGAATATTTCTCCAAAGACTGCCGGACGCGGTATTGCTGGTTTCATACGTAAGCAGATATTGCTTTTTTTGCTCCTTGAAGATGCTTTTATAAATACTCTCCAGATCGGCCGCCGTAGGAGTGCTGACATAGTAGCCCCCGGTTTGCACGGCAATGTCGTTTAGGATACTGGTATGTACATCGCTGCCAATTCCAATAGTGTAGATCGGTATCCCGGTCTTTTTGGCCAGATCGATGACGTCTTGCTTGGTCTTGGTTCCCTTGTTGCTCTGCCCATCGGTAAATACGATTACGCATTTGGCGCCTTGTTTTTGACTGGTCCGCACCAGTGACGTATACATTGCATCATACAAGGCGGTTTGCCCACTGGTATAGAGCTGAGATATGGCACTGAGAAGACCGCTGGTATTATTGGTAAAATCGGACTTGGTTCTGACATAGCTGTTGAATTCGAGAATTCCCAGTTCATCGGCGCCGTTTACAATAGTAATGAAGTTCCTGGCCGCCTGTTTGGCATTTTCCAGCTTGGAGCGCTCGCTCATGCTGGCACTGGTGTCCAAGACCAGATCAATAGACAGGGCTGAACTTTGTTCTACCTTATCCACCGTTTTTGCTTTCTGGGATATAAATTTTTCGGTTCCCAGCAATTTTTCCCGGATTATAAAGTAATCCAGGGGTATGTTGTCAATAGATTCATTGTTGTAATCCAGAACGGAAACGTACAGCTTCATCAAGGGAAACTGCTGGTTATCTATCTGATTGATTTTAACTTTTACATTGGCCGACCTGGCAATTTTATTGATAATTTCGTCAATATTGCGCAGATCTCCGAAAAGCGGCAAGGCCATGGCCTGCATCTCCGACACTAATAAGCCCACCGGCTTCCAGTTGAATACCAGGGCTCCTGCTGTATATGCCTTCACTTCCGCAGTATCCGTGTTCATGGCCTGCAGCAAAACGATGGCCTCTAAATTGGTGCAATCGGCTTTTAAGGCGTTCAGGGCATATTGCCTTGCTTTGGCTTTATCACCGGCTTCCATATAGTATCTGGCCAGGTCGCTTAACAGCCAATTATTCAGCTTTTCTTTGTTGATTTGATTTATTATCTTCCTGGCTGATGCTTCGTCGCCTGATTTGCACATGGCTATGGCGGCAAGTATTTTGGCTTTATAATTGCCGGTTTGCTGAACTATTTTGCTGTTGTAGATGCCTGCGGCTTTCTGGAAGTCTTTGGCGGCGTAATAGCTGTAGAATTCCAGCATAGCTGCCACCGGCTGGTTGTTTATACCCGAACATTTGCCCCTCAGGCTGGGCCAGCGGTCTTTGTACATCTCATTCAGAACCAGGTAGGCTTCCTGCTGGTTCATTTCCAAAGCAAGCGACTGCACGATGTTGTTTAAAGCTTCATCCGCTCTGTTGTTCTGCTTTAGGAATAAAGCCAGCATATTGCAGGCTCTGTATTCCCGTGGATTGTTCTCGATGGCCTTGCGCAAGGCGGCCTCAGCTTTCAAAATGTCGCCTCTTTGCTGATAAACCATGGCCAGTCCCCAATATGCTTCAATGCATGTATTACTGCTGTTTATGATCTCCTGAAACGCCTGCTCCGCCTTGTCTAATTGCCCCTGATCGATGAACATGCCGGCCAGGCCGATTCGCAGGGTTTGTTGCTTATCCGCCGCTACCGCCGCCAGGCCTCTATCATAGGTTGATTGAGCATCATCGTATTTTCCCTGTATGGTATATGTTCTGGCCAGGCCCTGATAGGCTTTTACTTCCTTGGGCTCAATGGCAATCGCATCGTTGAAAGCCAGAATCGCTTTTTCATAATCATTCTCGCTTAAATATTTAACCGCCAGGTCCAGCTTTTTTTGCGTCCGGGCTTCAGTTCCGTAGTTCTGCCAGCCCCAGACGCCGCCCGCCACCAGCACTATCGCCAGCAAAGAACCGATTAAGATTTTTGTCTGCAATGCACTGAGCAACTTTGTCTTTTTGGGAAGTTGAGTATCCGAGGGAGTCAAAGCATCTGGTAATATATCATTATCGCGATCATCAAAATTGGCAGGTGAGTATGTATGCTCCGATTCGCTGGTGATTGGCGGCTCCTGGCTGTTGACAAGGTAGTTGTTATCAGTACCCATGTTCAATGTCAGGGCGGATTCCTGTCCTTCGTTCGCTGCCGCCTGTTCGGTTAAATTCGGAATACTGGCTCCACACCCCCCGCAGAACCGGTCATCATCTTCTAATGGCTTCCCGCACTTGCCGCAATATTTCATAAATCCGCTCCCCAATCCCTCTTCCCATGTTCCCTCATTTTACATCACCATCAACATATAATGGTCATTTTCCCTAATATACACATTCTCCTGGCAGCGTCATGATGAACGCACCGACATAACCCATAGTTGCTCCGGGAATTATGGACAGTCTAAACGACTGCAATTCATTATCCATAAAGTATTTCTATTTTACTGAACCAATTCCCTGGAGCTTCCATCCGGTTTCATATATAGCTCGCAGGTTTCGGCACTGGAATAATAAATCCAATCATTAACTGCATATATTTCAGATACCTGTTCATCAAGCACTTTAGTCCTCTGGGTTCCATCAAGTCTTATTTTATACATTTTATGATGATCACTTTCACTCAGGCTCCGGTAGTAAAGCCATTCTCCCCTGATATTGGAAGACTGTGTTCCTTCACTGCTCTCTCGTCTGTTGACTCCCATCAGTTTTGATTTTGTATAAACTGGTCTGGTTCTCAAAATAAATCCAGTCCCCTTCTATACAAAAGCCCTGTGCAGAATCATTGCACAATTTGGTCCTCTGGCTGCCGTCCGTTTTGATCTTATAAAGAGCAAAATCTTCATCCCAATTGGCATAATAAACCCAATCTCCAACCACGGTGACAAAACCCGACCAATCATCATTTATTTTAGTTCGCTGACTTCCGTCAGTTTTCATCTTATACACCATCGCCGTTAGTGTAATAAATCCAGTCCCCAAAAAAGCCAACCTTGCAGTTGGGTTTGGCCGGGATGTACATAGACCAGGGGCAGACCAGGAAGCCCGGAGCTAACCCGGGCTTTACCGACTTCGTATGATAGTTCCGCACCGTTACAAGCGGCCTCAACCAAAAACGGTTCAACGTATCCAGTACCTGTCTGCTACAGCTTCCGAATCTAACAGGCTATGTTCAATTACTCGAATTAAGATGGCTGCGTTCTTGTTGAACCCTTGCCTTATAGTTATCCAGGCTGCTTTGAATCCTTTCTGAACAGGCCTGCAGTTCGTTCAATTTTTGATCCAGCCCGCTGTTGTCGTCGCGCTCCACGCACTGGGCCCCCTGTCTGGCGAGGGTGCAGTATTCCAATGAATAATTGAGCATATTTAGCAGTTCCGTGTGAATGGACGGATTGGCAGAGCGGCTGCTGAGCGACCGGGCCTCATTTAACAAGGCCTGCCGCTGGGCCGTGGCCGTACTACAGGTATTGTAAAATTCCGAAGCAGATCCCTGGCCGTTGGCCAGATTGGACAGCATTTTTATAAGATTGATCCTGATCTCGTCGTATTTAGCGGCCAGCTGTTCGCCTTTATTGAGCTCCTCCAGAGTGCTTTGCTTGCTGGCATAGTTGTTTTGAATTTGATCAGCGGTCGGCATGCTGCCGCTAGATTGGCTCTGCGATGACGTGCTGCCGGATTGACTGGCTGATGATGTATTGTCAGGTAAAACCAGAACATTGCTCGAATCACCATTCCTGGCTGTTGAAGAAACTCTAGGCGTTTCTGCATCCTCACGCGTATTAAAATACCAGAACGTCCCGCCACCGATTACAAGTATCAGGGCGGCAACAATACCCCCAATCAGCCAGCCTTTATTAGCCTGGTTTTTAACGGCATTGCCCGCAGCCCGGGGTTCAACCATATAGGCGGGAGCGTTGGGTCGGCCCGGGCTCACAGCTGCACTGGCCGGTGGAGCGTTCAACACCTGGCTATGATCCACAACCAGAGGCACGGTATTTGATTCATGCAGAAAATCAGCGGTCAACTCTTCGGGTTGAGGAGTATTTACAGGTGATAAACTTGCAGTGGCCCCGGAAAGGTTTTCGGATATCAAGGCCTTAAATTCCCCAATGGTTTGCGGACGGTTCTCAGGGCTAAGATCCAAGGCTCGCATAATTGCTTTTTCCAGACCAGCGGAGACTGGAGCGCATTTACCGGGAGGCTCGAAGCGGAATGGATTTTGGGAAGGATCTATTCCGGTCAATAAATAATGCAACGTGGCTCCCAGGGCGTATATATCGGAACGGGCATCGGTTTGATTTTGCCCGTACTGTTCCGGGGGGGAGAAGCCGCCCGACCCGTAGGCCACCGTATCGGCCGAATTGCCCGGTTGAAAATTGCGGGCTATGCCGAAGTCGATAAGTTTGATCTGGCCTTCCGGGGTGAGCATGATGTTGTCGGGTTTCAGGTCGCGAAATACTACCGGCGGGTTTCTTTTGTGCAGATACTCTAAAATATCGCAGAGCTGCATGGCCCAGTTGCTTACCACCGCTTCCGGTATCCGCCCTTTTTTTTGCATCTCCGCTTTCAGGGTGTCCCCCTGGATATAATCCATAACAAGATACCAGCGGTCTTCCTCTCTGGAGAAAAAGTCATAGATAACCGGCAGGGCAGAGTGGCTGAGGCTAATCAGCATCTGGGCTTCCTTCTTAAAACTCTCGATGGCCGCTTGCAGATCTCCACCCACCGCCCGGCTGCTCATTTCTTTGATGGCCACAGGCTTGTTGTTCAACCGGGTGTCCGTGGCCAGGTAAACAGCCCCCATGCCCCCCTGGCCAAGGGTTCTTAAAACCACATAGCGACCGTCGAGCATGGTCTGCGGATCGAGTCTACCCGTCAAGGTGGCTCCGCTCAAGTTTGCGCCGCACCCACCGCAAAACTGGCTGTTGTCATTGTTTTCTTTGTTGCATACTGGACATTTTTTCAAACATATCCGCTCCCTTTATGCCTAGTGGTCTGTAACTCAAAATATTTTAGGGTATTGGTGTTTTAATTTGATTCTGCGTCTTATATAGTAAATTGCCAATTTACAGCCGTTCTTTGCCTTGTTGTGATGTGGCACGGATTTTCCTTGGAGCAATGCATTTATTGTTTTATGTGTTGGGTATAAATAATTTTGGACAATTTGGGCATAATCTCATTGGCTTGTTTTTCATCCACCTTCTTGCTTAATATACATAGTATATAATCGCCCTGTTTGGTGAATACAATAGCCGCATCATTGACGATACCCGGCAGATTACCAGCTTTATTAGCAATTACACATCCGGAAGGCAAGCTGCGGGGAATTAAGTTCCTTTGTTTTTGCTTCTTCAAAATGGATATCATCTCTTGATCGGCGGAACTGCTTACACAGGTGCCTTTATAAATACTCTGCAGAAGCAGGATAAGATCCTGAACCGAAGTGTAGTTTTCTTTGCCAGTTGATTTATCCATCATTTTTCTCTGTAAAACCGTATCTTGGCATCCTAATGTTTGAATGGTGTTGTTAATGTAGTCAAAACCCAATTTGTCTATCAATAGATTGGCAGCCGTATTATCGCTTTCGGTGATCATCAGCTCAATCAACTGGCGTATGGTCAGGCTGGTGCCGGACGGACGACCGGCCAGGCTTCCCGT
>JBDKUE010000151.1:0-2635 GCA_039679855.1 Syntrophomonas sp. | reverse complement strand
CCAGTGGAGCGAATTCGAGGCTTTGCAGGCCCTGGAGAAGCTGACCGGTGTGCCGATCCCAAATGCCATAAAAGGCCTGGAAAACAAGGCGGTAAGGTTCAATCTGTCAACCAGCCGGGATCAAATGGGGGAAGTGCTGCTCACCAACCTGTAGTAAAAAGCATATTGGGCGCAAAAAAAGGGATGGCTTTAGGGCCATCCCTTTTTGAATCACTTTTATTCAGGAAAACCCTTAATAAACAAGTCCATCAACTGATGGCCCTCTTTCACAAGCAGGCCGGACCGGGCTGCGTCTTCATCATATACACCCGGACCCTTCGTATGAGGCTGCCGGGAGTCAAAGACCAGGTAGGGTACCGGTTCGCGGCTGTGGGTTTTAATAGCAATTGGGGTGGGGTGGTCGGGAAGCAGCATTATCCTTATATCGGATAAGCTGTCCATTTCCTGCCTGACCAGGCCTACCACCTGGCTGTCGATCTGTTCGATGCTCCAGACCTTCTTACTGATGCTGCCCTGGTGTCCGCACTCATCAGGTGATTCGATATGAAGATAGACGAAGTCCTGGCCCCGTTTTAGCTCATCCAGAGCCGCCCGGGCTTTCCCGGCAAAATCGGTTTCAATCCCTCCGGTGCCCCCGGGCACCACGACCGGATTGAGGCCCGCGCAAAGCCCCAGGCCTTTTACCAGGTCAACTGCGGCGATTACCGAGCCATTAAGGCCGTAGCGCTGGTGAAAAGTGGTCAGAGCCGGTTTATGTCCTTCACCCCAAAACCAGATGGAAGTAGCGGGCTTCAAACCGGCCCTAACCCGTTCAATATTTACCGGATGTTCAGCCAGGATGGGCGCGCTCCTTTGCATCAAGTCCAAAAGAATTTGGGAATCGCTCCCGCCGGGCAGGTATTCGCCCACCACCCGATCCGATATATCGTGGGGAGGGGTCAAGTGCAGGTCTTTGCCGCGGCCGCCTTTCCACACCAGGAGGTGGCGATAGCTAATACCAGGGTAGAAAGAAAAATCGGAGCTGTTCAACTTTTCCTGCAGGGTTTTTATTATTTGGCCTGAGTCGCTGCTGCTGATTTCTCCCGAGCTGTAGTCGATCATGGTTTTAGCCGCATAATCGCTCTCGGCCGATAGGGTTACCAGGTTGCAGCGCAGGGCCAGGTCGTTGTCCGCCAGCTCAACTCCCATACTGACCGCTTCCAAGGGAGAGCGGCCCGAGTAATAACGGCTCGGATCATAGCCCAGCACCGACAGGTTGGCCACATCACTTCCGGGTGGAAAGTTGGCCGGTATGGTTGATACCAGGCCTATCCTGGAATCCATAGCCAGGGCGTCTATGTTAGGGGTGCGGGCGTACTGCAAAGGGGTGAGGCCGCCCAGATCCTTTATTTTGTAGTCTGCCATCCCGTCGGCCAGAATGACCAGGTATTTCAATACATTCATCTCCTGACATCGACAATTTTAATCAAGTATATCATTTTCCGGCTCGACAGTGGAAAGCAGATGATAGCCTGTTGTTTCTACTATATAATGAAGGTAAGTTTATCAGGAAAATCTGGCGGGGCGCAGGTGATGCTCGCGGCCTATTTCAGCCTATACGGGCTGCGGCGGAAATAGTTCTATATAGAACTAATTAAATCATATATTCGACAACCGACTGGGGAAACATTGCCGGCAGATTGGTGTTAAAAAAGCTCTTCATTTCCTCCAGGCGATCGGGTGTGTAGATGTATTTCCCATAGCCAAACTGGCCGAATTTAAAACGGCGCCCTTTTTCCTCATCCATAGGCAGCTGGTTGCCGGAAAACACCTGGTCTATGACCTGGCGCGCACGTTTGGTAAAACGATGCGATATGATTTCGAAATGAAGTTCAGTACCGGTAAGCGGGCCGAGCCGCTCTTTTAGCAGGTGGAGCAGCTTGAGATATTCCTGCTCCCAGCCGTCTTCTAAAAACACCGGGGCCAGCAGGATTCCAGACGGGTACCCGCGTTTTATCACTTCACCCAGCGCTTCAATCCGTTCGTCAAGAGAAGGGGTACGGCGTTCGTACCGGGCGATTATCGCGGGGGTGTTCAGGCTGTAGCGGATCCGGGTATGACCGCGATGCTCTGTGCTCAAGATAGATTCCGGACAGGGGAATTTAGTAGCCAGGCGCAGCCTGCCAAGTTCCTGGCCGGAAAAAAAGTTAATCGCTTTGGTTAGTGCGCCGCTGATGGACTCCACCGGCACTGGATCGGCGGTGGCCGAAGCTTCAAATACGGTAATCTCAGGTTGACGCGCTTTTATATATGTTTCGGCCTTATGGAGGATCTCATCAACATTTACATAAAGCCTGGTATAAGGCTTCTTCCCCAGATTGGTGTTTAAATAGCAGTACTGGCACATTCCCGGGCAGCCTGTTACCAGCGGCAGCTGAAAATGGGCCGATGGTTTGCAAGATGAAAACTCCAAACCTTTTCTCACTCCAATGACCAGGGTGTTTTTACCCTGCACAAATGCCTGGGTCTGTGTTTTGCCGGGTATACCGGTCACCCGGTTGTGTGATTGCAAAAAAGCGGCTTTAAGGCCTCTATCCTTGAAGGTTTGATAAATATACTTACCCAGGGGAAATTTAAGCGCATCCTGCTCAAAAAA
>JBDKUE010000126.1:0-58576 GCA_039679855.1 Syntrophomonas sp. | reverse complement strand
CTATTTGGGACATCGCCAACGAAATCGTCAAGGCAGTGGGCAGATAAATGCTTAGATCTGGTGAATGTTGAGTTTCCTCAAATCAAGTACATAATTCAGGAGGGAGAGGAAAGGTATGAGAGGCATTAAAGCAGACGGAACTGCTATTACAGTTATGGCGGTTGATGACTCACCGATTTCTCGCAAGATGATAAAAAAAGCCCTTGAACCAGAGGGATTCCAGGTAATCGCCGAGGCTGGGAATGGCAAGCAGGCGGTAGATATGTATCCAAGCGTAAAACCTGATGTAATAACTATGGATGTAACCATGCCGGTTATGGACGGGCTGGAGGCTGCATCGGCCATCAAGGCTGTAAATCCGGGGCAGCCGATTATTATGTTGAGCGCCATGGGTGATGAAGACATTATCAACGATGCTCGGCGGAGGGGAATCAACGACATTTGTTCCAAACCGTTCAAACCGGATGAAATAATAGAAAAAATACTGAGAATTCTATAAAAAGGGGTGACACAGATGGAGTTAAGCGCTCAACTTGCTCCTTTTGTAAAGGCAACCATTAAGAACTTGAAAGACATGCTGGGATTTGAAGTAAATACCGGAGGGATGGAGCCGGAACCCGATGAATTTACCTCTCAGGGCTACACGGTCCTGGTGGGGTTTACCGGTGGGTGGAAAGGACGCCTGATCCTTGACATGCCCGGAGAAACAGCCATAAAGATGGCCAGTGCCATGACCGGCGAGCCCTACTCATCGGCGGGCGACGAAGAAGTTCTGTTGTCAGGAGCGGAACTGGGCAATATAATCGGCGGCAATGCCATTACCGAGATCAATAACAGCCAGCCTGGCTTGCAGATTCGATTGACTCCGCCCAGTGTTTTTACCGGGATGGGAATGACCATGTTCAATGCCCGGGTTAACTCTTCGTCACTGCTAGTTAACACGGATGTCGGCCCGGTCAAGGTCAATGTCGCGGTAGAGGGGGCGCAATAACATGGATATAAAATTTATAAATGCTTTTATCACCGGTCTGATAAACGTTACCAGCATGCTGGGATTGTCTGATCTAAAAAGAACCGGTCTTTCCAAAAAGGAGCGCCTGGAGATTGACAAGGATGTCAACATTCTTTTGGGCATGGCCGGAGGAATGAACGGCAACATAGTACTTTCGATGCCGGAACAGACTGCCCGCAACATAGCTTCGACCATGATGGGAGGCATGGAGATTGCCGTACTGGACATGATGCCTAAAAGTGCGCTCTGCGAACTGGCCAACATGGTGGCGGGCAACGGCGTGGCCGGTCTTGATGCCGATTCTGTTTCGATGAGTCCGCCCACTTTGATAAGCGGCCAGAACTTAGTCGCCCTGGTAAGCCTGGTTGAAACCCTGGTCATTGAATTTACGGCCGCGGCCGGGTCTATAACCATGAGCATCGCTCTGGAAGGTTAGTTCTTTAATCTGGACAACCTGAAAAGAAAGCTCTTTAAAGGGATGGTATAACCTTGTAAAGCAACAGGGTTAAAAACTGTCCCCTTTTTCATTCCAGTATAAAAATGACTTGCCCAGCAATAATTGGTATTGCAAGTAAAACGTTATTTTATCCAATAAATCGGAGTTAATTGATTTAGTCAAGCGACGGCGTTTATATATTAAGGCCTTATGATAATTGACAGGACGTTTAAACCCGGTATAATTTAATAATAAGCATCTTTAAATTTTAATGACCACAACTGTATAACAGGTACTGTACTTGAGAGCCATGAGCCCCTTTCTGAGGGGCTTTTGTTGTTCGGAAAAAGCCCGCCCCTACAAACTGCAGCTGGATTTACAACTTCAATCCAAGCATAATTCCGGCACCATTTCACCTTAAATGTATTCGTCTCTATATACCACCTGTTGCCAGAACCTTCTTTTGTTTAAACATGCAATTGGCAAATTAATGCTTTGAAAAACAGGCATCTCATACCTTGGTTGGACTGCAAGGTTACTTAAACCTAGCAGCCATTCCTAAATAGATATCGTCTATGGCAAAGGAGGTGATAAGTTTGCCCATTGATAAGTTCAGTGACAGTGGAACTAACAGAGGTCTGGTTATTGTTATTACAGGTGATGGAAAAGGTAAAACCACCTCTGCCTTCGGGCAGGCCTTGCGGGCTACTGGACAGGGATATAAAGTGTGCATTATCCAGTTTATGAAAGGAAGAGCTTACGGAGAAGTTTTGGCGGTTAGGGAGTACCTGCCAACCATAACGCTTTACCAATTCGGACTGGATAGTTTTGTAATGCGGGATGATCCAGCTTCAGTAGATATGGAACTGGCTCAGCAGGGTTTTGAAAAGGCTAAAGAGATAATAGCGAGCGGCGAATACGACATGGTTATATTAGATGAAATCAACGTTGTTATGGACTTTGGCCTGGTGCCGGATTACGAAATACTGGAAATGGTCAAGAACAAACCCCCCGAGTTGGATTTGCTTATGACCGGACGCTACGCACCGGAATCCTTAAGAGCTTTAGCTGACACGGTTAGTGAGGTTAAGGAAGTGAAGCACCACTACGCAGCAGGAGTCAAAAACCGGGCAGGCATTGAGTATTGAGCAGGCTAAAACAAGACTTGATAAATCACCGAAACCAGGCAAAATTGTTTTCCAAAAAGACAGAGATAGAATAAGGAGGGGTTAACGGATGTTTACACCGGAAGTTCTTGAGCAATCCAAAACCATGAAATCCAAATGGGAAGACGAAGTAAAGAAGATTGTGGCCAAGAATGCGGATCAGAAACCTAAATGGACTACGGTTTCCGATCTGGAGATCAAACGGCTGTATGGGCCGGACGACATCAAGGATATGGATTTTGCCAAAGACATTGGCTATCCCGGGCAGTATCCATTCTTGAGAGGCAACCAGGCCACCGGGTATCGCGGGAAATACTGGACCTTCAGAATGTTCTCAGGGATGGGCAGCGCCGCAGAAACCAACGCACGTTGGCATTACCTGCTGCAATCCGGGCAGACCGGACTGTCAACCGCTTTTGACTTCCCCACCTTGATGGGCTATGACACCGACGCACCCAAGGCCCGCGGCGAATGCGGCAAGTGCGGGGTGGCCATAGACACCATCGAAGATTTCCAAACGCTGATTAAGGGCATACCACTGGCCAAGATTTCCACATCGATGACCATCAATCCGCCGGCCACCATTTTGTGGGCTATGTACTGCGCTTCGGCTCAGATGGCGGGCATTGGCCTGGATGAAATAGCCGGAACAATTCAAAATGATATGTTAAAAGAGTTCATAGCCCAGAAGACCCTGATGTGCCCACCCGATCCGTCGGTCAAACTGATCAGCGATACGGTGGAATTCGGCACCAAGTATGTTCCCAAGTGGAACACCATCAGCATCAGCGGCTACCATATAAGAGAAGCCGGAGCAACCGCAGTTCAAGAACTGGCCTTCACTCTGCGTGATGGCATGGAATACGTGGAAGACGTAATCAAACGCAAAGGACTACACGTTGACCAGTTTGCACCCCGTCTGTCCTTCTTTTTCAATTCCCATATCGACTTCTTTGAAGAAATAGCCAAGCTGCGGGCGGCGCGCCGCATCTGGGCCAAGGCTATGCGGGAGCGCTACAACTCGCAGGATCAGCGCTCTTGGTGGATGCGCTTCCACACCCAGACGGCTGGCTGCTCCCTGACTGCGCAGCAGCCCTACAACAACGTCATCAGGACCGCCACCGAAGCCCTGGCAGCCGTTCTGGGCGGCACCCAGTCCCTGCACACCAATTCTCTGGACGAAGTGCTGTGCCTACCTTCCGAACACGCCGTACAGATCGCCCTGCGCACCCAACAGATCATCGCTGAGGAAACGGGCGTAGTAAACACTATCGATCCGCTGGCCGGCTCCTATTTCATTGAAGCTCTGACCAATGAAATGGAAGAGAAGGCCTGGGATTACATCCACAAGATCGACGAAATGGGCGGCATGGTGGCAGCCATCGAGAGAGGCTTCCCGCAGATGGAGATCTCCGACGCCGCTTACCAATTCCAGAAACAGATTGATTCTTGCGAAAAGATCATGATCGGGGTCAACAAATACAACACCGAAGATAAAGTGGAAATACCTTTCCTGGAAATTGATGAGACAACCGAAAGAGATCAGATCGAGCGGTTGCAGGCAGTCAAGAGAAAACGCGACAGCCGTCACGTGGCGGAGTGCCTGAAGGAAATCAAGGGCGCCTGTGAAAAGGGCGAAAACGTAATGCCCTATTGCATTGAAGCGGTTAAGGCTCTGGCCACCGTTCAGGAGATCTGCGACGTTTACCGCGAGGTTTACGGCGAATATCGCGACCCTGGCATCTACTAAAAATTTATAGGGGAGGTAAGCAATATGTCGGAAAGAAAAATTCGCATTTTACTTGCAAAGCCAGGTCTTGACGGGCACGACCGGGGCGCCAAGGTTTTGGCCCGGGCTTTCCGCGATGCAGGTTTTGAGGTTATATATACCGGATGCCACCAGACTCCGGAGCAGATAGTCGGCGCGGCTCTGCAGGAGGACGTGGATATGGTAGGTTTGAGCTGCCTTTCCGGTGCCCACACCTACCTGTTCCCGGCGGTCACCAAGCTGCTCAAAGAGCAGGAGGCTGATGACATTACCGTAGTTGGGGGAGGAATTATTCCCGATTTTGATATGCAGGCCATGTATGATGCCGGCCTGAAAGCCATATTCACTCCTGGTGCAACCCTGGACTCTATATGTGATTGGATACGTGAGAATATCAAACCAAGGGAATAAAGGACGTGATTAATATGGAACAACTAGGGAAAAAAGCCATGGCGGGAGACATGAGGGCTGCCTCCCGGCTAATTCGAAATATTGAAGACAATATTCCCGATACCCATAAGGCCATCAAGCATATTTTCCCTCATACGGGAAGAGCGCACGTGGTGGGCCTGACCGGAGCGCCTGGAGCCGGGAAAAGCACCATAACCGACGAACTCCTTATGGCGATCCGCAAAAAGAACAAGACAGTTGGGGTACTGGCGGTAGATCCGACCAGTCCCTTCACCGGCGGAGCCCTGCTGGGCGACCGCATTCGCATGCTGCGCCATGCTGAGGACCCCGGCGTGTTCATCCGCAGCCTGGCCACCCGCGGAGCTATGGGGGGCTTGTCCAAAGCAGTCGGGGACGGCATTCATGTCCTGGACGTGATGGGCAAAGATGTGATCATAGTGGAAACAGTAGGGGTGGGCCAGCAGGAGGTTGATATCATCAACCATGCCCATACGGTTATAGTGGTTCAGGTTCCCGGCATGGGGGATGATGTTCAGGCTATAAAAGCCGGTCTAATGGAGATAGCCGATATATTTGTTATCAACAAAGCTGATAGAGACGGTTCCAAGAAATTGTATAAAGAAATTAAAAACATGATCGGAATGGGAAAATGGACCAGTGGCTGGGAGCCGCCGGTCCTGATGATTGAGAGCGTCATGGAGCCGCACAGCTTTGCTAAAAGCGTTGCCGTGCTCTATGAAAAAATTGAAGAGCACTATCAACACCTGGTTGACAAAAATATTCTGGCCGACCGGGCGCACCGCAAGGTGGTCACCGAGTTGAACGATGCTCTGAAGGCAGCTATTCTGGACCCGGTCCTCAAGAAGCTTATAGAGGACGGGGAAATGGAAGGCATGGTAGCCAAACTGAAGACAAAAGAAACCGATCCTTACAGTCTGGCCGAAGCGGTTGCCCTAAAGTATATGAAAGATGATTAAACAAAAACGTAATGAACAGCATTGACCTGGTTGGAGAGCGTCGGCATTTTGTTGACGCTCTCCAACACTGGCTGCATACCCCGGCAGGGGGGACGTATGAAGGAGGGTGGCCATTGTCTAGAAAGATTAGAGTGCTATTGGCAAAGGCCGGCCTGGATCCGCACGACAAGGGAATTAAGCTGGTGGCGCGCAAGCTACGCGAAATCGGCGGCATGGAGGTGTTCTACACCGGCCTCTACCGGAGTGTCGATGAGGTAGTGGATGCCGCTGTTAAAGAAAATCCGGATATAGTGGGCTTAAGCGTACATACGGGCATGCAAATGAGCCTGTTCCTGGAACTGCGGAATAAATTAAATGAAAAGGGCCTTACGGATATATGCCTTATTGGAGGCGGGCTCATACCTCCCCAGGATGTCCAGGCGCTCAAAGATCGAGGTCTGGTGGTTGAAGTGTTTGGCCCTAATGAAACGATAGAAGAGGTAATAGAATGGATTAAGACCAGACCCTGGCTTGCTTAGCCAGGAGCCGGAAGGGAAGGAGAATTACCATGGTTGATATCAAAAACATTCCCCAGGAAGAAATGGTAGAAAAAGTGCGTGGATATGCCAAGGAAAACTTCCGCAAAGGGCTTAACTGTGCGGAGTCAGTATATACAGCTCTATGCGATGCCGGTCTGGTGGACTTCCCCAAAGAAACTGTAGCCATGGCTACCGGCTTCGGGGGTGGAATAGGTTTGAGCGGTGGGGTTTGCGGCTCCCTGGCGGCTGCAGCCATGGCGGTTGGCGCGGTGCACGGACGACGCGACCCGGCTCAGGGGAGCTTCGACGAGATCGTTGATAAGCTTTACGGGAATCCCGGTTTGTACCGTTACTTTAACCAGCTGCCTCGCAAGTTCGAAGAAAAATTTGGCTCTACCCAGTGTGAAGTTTTGAATAAGGATTATTCCAACTGGTTTGACAAAGACCGCTTTCGCAAGTGTATGAGCATCGTAGTCGACACTGCGGGGATGGCAGTGGAAATGATCTACCAGGGGGCCAATGAAGGATTCGCTCAGCCCTTTGGCAAGAACATGGCCGGAAAGCAATAAATAATCCGGCTTAAGTCAAACCGTGCCATTTTAGACCAATGTGTGGTACCCTGAACCTATAAAACTGCCGGGGGGAGATTTTGTGAACCAGACCCTGTTGATGCATATTAACAATTCGGTTTTTTTGCGCAATAATTCCCTGGTAATGATTGACCGCCGTTTTCTTCCTGTCAAACAGGTGGAGGTGGTCGCTTCCGATTATGAACAGGTAGCCGAAGCTATTGAGAATATGGTAGTTCAGGGCGCGGGCGATATAGCCATCACGGCCGGATACGGATTATACCTGGCCGCATGCCAGTTTGAGCAAGAAGCGGGCGGGGATCAGGAAAAATTCATGGTCAGACTCTATGACGCGGCCGCGCGTTTAATTTGCACCCGTCCCACCGGCCATCATCTGGCCGCTTTGCTCAATAAAATGCTCGACAAGCTGAACTGGGAGCAAGGTAGCTGGCCCGGGCAGCTTTTGAAGCATGTTGAGGCAGCGATACTAAGACAGCAATTCCGCTCGGAAGCTACCGGAAGGGCGGCTGCCCAAGTTCTGGAGGATGGCGATACTATTTTGACCCACTGTTTTCCAGGGGCCGGTTTGCTTTACATGCTGATTTTTGCCAGGGAGCAGAGAAAGGAAATTTCGGTTATTGCTTCCGAGACCAGGCCCTACCTACAGGGAGCCCGCCTCACCGCCTGGGCGGTATCCGAGCTCGATATTCCGGTTACTCTCATCACCGACAACATGGCTGCTTATTGCATGAGTGAAGAAATGGTAGACAAAGTCTTTACGGCTGCCGACCGTATAGCCATGGACGGAACGGTAGCCAACAAGGTGGGCACCTTACAACTGGCTCTGATTGCCCGCTACCACCAGGTGCCATTTTATGTCCTCGGTTACGGGGGGCCGGACCAGCACTGTGCCACGGCCAAAGACATTCCCATCGAAATCCGGGATCCCGAAGAAGTTCTGAATTTTGCGGGAAATCGCATTACCGGGGACAAGGTGCAGGGGTTTTACCCGGCTTTTGATCTGACTTCGCCCCAGCTGGTGCAGGAGATATTTACCGACCGGGGCAGTTTTATTCCCTATCACATTCATAAATACTGGGAAAAAGAAAGAATAACAGGGATTAATGAATAAGTATACCAACCTGGATTAAGGAGGTTTAACCATGACCGTTCTTAAGAAAACCATTATACCGTTGGGCCGTCCGCTTTTCATTCCCAAAGAGGGTAATCTGACCATAGATGATTTAGAAATAGAGACAGCCGGAGCCTACCAGTTGATAGACAAACCGGATCATATTATTCTAAAAAACGACGAATGCTGCCGCAGCATTGAGGTTACCATCCACCGAAAAGATAAAGAATAGTTAAGGTTTAATATTTGGCAGGCAGGGGGAGACTTAAGGCCGTAAAACAGGGGGGAATTAGAGAATGATGGATAAAGTTGAGCTTATGGGGCGTGTTGCCTCGCTGCAGGAAAAAATGCAGGAAAACGAGTGCCAGGCCATGATTATTATTCAGAATGTGGATTTATACTATTTCAGCGGTACCATGCAAAACGCCCAGCTCTATATTCCCGCCCA
This sequence comes from Syntrophomonas sp., assembly GCA_039679855.1. Lineage (GTDB taxonomy): Bacteria > Bacillota > Syntrophomonadia > Syntrophomonadales > Syntrophomonadaceae > UBA5314. The sequence goes on along the minus strand of JBDKUE010000126.1, from coordinate 50,139 downwards.
CGGGGAGCCGCTTCTATTTTGCCGTAAGAGCTGCCAGCGGGCTTTAAAGGAATGCCCCTGGCGAATAATAGAGGTGGGCAGCTTCAAAGCCATACCCCGCCACCTGGGTGATCTGGGTATTAAAGCCCCTGCCCGCCTGGCTCTGGAATATGATGTGCTGCCGGTTGCCAACTTCCTGGGGGTGAAAAAGATATTCCCCCATGCCAAAACCATGGATGGGAGCTCCTGGATTAAGAGTGTACGCGCGATTAAAAGCCCCTACGAAATAGCTATGCTGAAAAATGCCGGCCAAAAAATGGCCGAGGTTTTTAAGCAGGTCGCGGATATAATTAAACCCGGCAAGTCGGAAATCGCCTGCGCCGCAGAGCTGGAAATGGAAGCCCGCAAGACTCTTCACGAAGGGATCATCCGTCTGCGCGGCTACAACCAGAGCTTGTTTTTCGGCCATTTCCTGTCGGGAGAGAGCGGGGCACTGCCCAGCTTCAACGACGGCGCTACCGGTGGCCCGGGATTAGGGGCCTTTTTCCCTCAGGGCTGCAGCGAAAAAATACTTGCTCCCGGGGAGCCGATCACGCTCGACTATGTAGGCATCTACAACGGGTATCAGGTGGATCAGACCCGCACCTTTGTCATCGGTTCGCTGCCTGAACAGCTTTACAAGGCCTATAATATTACCCTGGAAATTCAAGACGCCATTATCAACCAGGTTAAACCCGGAATAGCACCGAGCAAACTATGGGAAATGGCCGTATCTATAGCCGCGAAAAACAATCTGCAAGACCACCTTCAGGGCTATGGAAGCGATCAGGCCAAGTTCGTCGGGCATGGCATCGGCCTCGAAGTCGATGAACCACCCGTACTGGCCCGGGGCTTCGATTCACCCCTGTTGGAAAATATGGTTTTTGCCCTGGAACCCAAATTCGTATTTCCCGGCCTGGGCATGGTGGGTATAGAGAACACCTGGCTGGTGACTGCCGAAGGGGCTGAAAGAATAACCGTCTTTCCCGATGAGTTGATTCAGATCCCTGGATAAATAACCAATGCGAGGGCACTTTTGCTTGCCTTATAGCATTCAGGAGACACAGGGGGACGTTTTGTTGTGTCATTATTGGAAATAATGACACAACAAAACGTCCCCCTGTGTCTTCGTGTTACCCCTGCTTATCATCGTAACTAATGGACTATTTAGGAAAATCGTAAAGACTAAAGTGTAATTTTGTTGTAACATGAGCGTATTAGTTATAAATAGTAAAATAGTTATATTTTTGATAGTAGGGGAGCTGCAGGGGAAATGTCAAAGAAAAGGGATTCAATTCTACAAGTAGCTGTATTTTTATTTTTCGCAGTGGTGACTTTAGTCTGCACAACCGGTAAAGTGAGTGCCGCTCCTGATCCGGATATTAAGGTTTATTTGAACAACCAGCTGCTTGCCTTTGATGTGCCCCCGGTTGTTGAAAATGGACGCACCCTGGTGCCTATGGCGGCTGTTTTTTCCGCTATGGGAGCTGAGGTTCGGTGGGATGGCGGCAGCCAAACGGTAACGGCAATCCGTAAAGGAATTGCCGTGGATCTCAAGATCGGTTCATTGCATCCCTCGGTCAATGGTAGGGATTGTACGATAGATATCCCGGCCAGGATAATAAAAAATCGTACCATGGTACCTCTGGGCTTTGTTGGGGAGGCTTTCGGCGGGAAGGTGGCCTGGGATCCGACCAACCGGGTGGTAAATATAACCCTTGCCGCTTCACCTGGTCAGACCGGCGGATATGTTACTGTAAAAGAAGATTATGTGAACCTGCGCAGTGGACCCGGCACCGGTTATGATAATACTGGTACCGCCCCCCACGACCAGCAGATGGAAGTACTGTCCCAAAGTGGTGATTGGTATCAGGTAAAATACCAGGGGAAGTCCGTTTGGGTAGCTGGCTGGCTGGTGGTTTTTACCGGACAGGGCGTCCCCAACAGTCCATCCCCGCAACCGGTGCCTTTGCCCAATAATACAACTTCCGCAGGGGAATTGGTTCTGAGTTATACCTGCGACGGTTCCGGCATTAGCTTTAGTATGGAATCCTCCGGCAAGCTGCAGCCAACCATCAATCAAAACGGCAACGATACCGTCTACCAGTATCCCGGCTTTTCCCTTAAAGATAATAAGACATATAAGGAAAAAACAGCTCGGGGCGACGTCGTTATCCAGGCCTCAAACCAGGGTAACGCAGTACTTGTCAATATATCTATACCTGCCGGTGTTCAGTCCCAGCGTAAAGCTTCAGAGGATGGGAAAAAGCAAGTGCTCTTAATTCCCAATTGTGTATTGGGAGTAGATCGGCAATCCTTTGATGCTGCTGGCGAATGCTTGATTATTAATACGTTATTGACGCCTTCCTGCACCCACAACCAGAATGGAACAATTGTAAACATCAGCCTGCCCGGGACGGGTATAGGTACTGTAAACAATACCTATACATTTGCCGGAAAACTGCTCAAGTCAGTCAGTTTTGAACCGAGTATTAATAATTCAACGCAAAACCTTACCATCAAGGTCCAGACGCAAAACGCGGTTAAATACAGCATCTTACCGGGGTGCCAAGACGAGAACGCGCTGTTTATGGTGATGATGAATCCCAATGATTTGCCGGCACCTTTAACTGCCGTGCTTCTCGATGCCGGACACGGGGGAGCGGATTCAGGAGCATGCCCCTTGCAGGTTAGAGAAAAAGACGTCAACTTGTCAATTGCTATGAAAGTTGGGGCTGCTTTAAATAAAAAAGGTATCAGAGTATATTACACCCGGCGTGATGACAGTTATGTCGGTCTGGCTGAGAGGTCTGCCATGTCTAATTTATTAAACCCTGCTCTGTTTGTATCAATGCACAATAACAGTGTTGATGGCAATCCAGATGTCAACGGCACTGAAACCTATTATTACGCTCCCCAGGATAATCCTCAGTTAGCCGCTCAAAAAGCATCAAGAATGCGCATAGCTACCCTACTGCAACAGAAATTGGTCAATAATCTGGGGTTTCCCGATAGAGGGGTAAAAGACAAGTCACTGGCAGTTTTAAGGCTTACGCAGGCGCCCTGCGCCCTTGCCGAAGTCGCTTTCCTCTCCAATCCCGAAACAGCCAAATTGATGCAGCAGGATGATTATCAAACCCGCGCGGCATCAGCTATTGTCGATGCTATCAGCGAGTATTTAGGCATATCCAAATAAAGGACGCTAAAGGGGGAGCAATTGGCTCCCTGTTCTCTTCCCGCTTGCCACCCTATCTTTGATTTAATTAAGCCGTTATAATAAAGATAGGCCAACCGATAATTACTGCTATTATGGAACCTGCAGCAAAATATCTATAAGTTTTGAATTCAATCCTGATAAGCATCTTCTACTGTTTTTAAAACCCAAGCATCGCAATCGCCTGCTCCGTAAGGAATCCGCAGGCGTTTCTCTATTAGGGAAAGCGGGTTAGTCCCTAGCATCTCCATTTTCCTCAATAGAAAGCAGCCAAGGCAGATCTTTCTAATATTTATGCTTCTCACCGGCCAAACTGGTACTGTGTTAATCCTAAAAGTTTTGTTCCCGCCGAGAAAAATTTTTGCAGGGAGAGGCGGGCGGCTCCTTGGCTTCCTGCCACCGCCGCATTAGCCCGTCCATGGGCGTCAGGAATGAGTAATACTGGACGTATTGCGATTGACGACAACGAAGCCCTGCGGAAATTTGGCCCGTGGTAACTAAAGTTTTAGGGTTAACAGAGTACTAACGGAAGGGAGGTTTGAAAGACCGGCATCGTCGTATGCTTAAAGCTGTTAGAAGCCTGCAGTTGCTCTGACTGTAACAGGTGAAAGGAGGAGCTCGCATGAAGTATCAAGAGAAGGATTACTATTCTGGAATTCTGGAGAGCTGTTATCTAAATCCCAGGTATCATGCCGGGTGCCTGATGTGTGTTGACAAGGAAGAGTGCTATGGGATGGATGAGTACATGAGATTTAGATCCAAGGCTATTATCATGAGCGATTTGCTGGATAATAAGGACGCTCTGGTTCCGTGGCAGGCGGAAAGGATAGCGCGGGCCATGGGTATGCCAGGCGAGATCGAACGGGTTGTTCGTTTGCTGGAGCGGGATATGTGTCCTGACAAGGTGGTAGAAAAGATCATTAAAATGGCATTGGAAAACGAAGCAAAGACTGCAGGCGGGCAGACCAGGGCCGAGGTGGGCGCCGTTCCTGCGGCAAGTTAACTTAAGTAAATGCTTGCTTATATAAAATACTTCCATCAGCAGGATAATGAAGCATGTTTAAAGAAATGCATTATGTTAGTATAAATCGCTGGCGGAGGTGCACTGGATGATTGTAGACATACCGAAAAATGTCCGGCTTATTTTGGATAAGTTATACGAGAAAGACTACCAAGCCTACGTCTATGGCGCATGTATTCGCGACCTGCTGCTGGGTAAGGAACCTATAAACTGGGATATTACTACTGACGCCCTTCCCCCCGACCTGGTAACCTTGTTTGATGGGGAGGGCTTCAATTCGATTCCGGATAATCATGATTATTGCAGCGTTCTGGTCGTATACGGGGGCCAGGGATATAAGGTTGGTACTTTCCAGACTGGTAAAGATAGAAGGTTTACGAACGACATCAAAGAGGCCTTACTTCACAATGATTTCACCATAAATGCAGTGGCCTATAACGACCGTGACGGGGTAATCGATCCCTACAACGGAATTGAGGATATTCATAGAAAGCTCCTGCGCTGCCCGGGAAATGCGGTGGAGAGAATCAAAGAAGACAGCACCAGAATTCTGCGGGCTATCCGCTTTGAGGCACAACTGGGTTTTGAAATGGATGAAGCCCTTCTGGACGCCTTAGCCGCCTTGAAGGACACCGTGCCGGTCAACAATTCGGAAAGGGTCTGCAATGAGCTCACCCAGATATTTTTGAGCTATAAACCATCGGTCAGTATCAGACGAATGTTAAGATTGGGATTGTTGGAACGCTTGATTCCGGAACTCATGCCGACTATAGGCTTTGATACCAAAAGTTCTTACCATGATCTGGACGTCTTTGAACATTCCCTGGTGGTTATGGATTATACCAAGCCCAGCCTGAGCCTGCGTCTGGCGGCCCTGTTTCATGACATAGCCAAGCCCATCTGCCTGACTGTCGATGAGCAGGGAGAAGGCCACTGTTATGGCCATGCCCAGAGCGGCGCTGAAATGGCTAGAACCATTATGGCCCGACTGGGTTTTGATCGCAAGACGATTGAGACCGTAACCACCATGATAAATGAGCACATGAACAATTACGAGAGCACCAGTGATCTCTCTATCAAGCGCCTGGCCCGCCGGGTAGGAGTGGACAATATCGACAATCTGTTTGAACTGCAGATGGCCGATATCAAAGGTTCGGACCGCTCCGGCAAGGATCCCAACCGGATACGGGCGGTGCGCAACAAATGCTGGGAGGTAATTTCCCGTCGTGAACCGCTGTCCACCCATGACCTCGATATAGACGGGTATGATCTGATGGGCCTGGGGTACCCGCAGGGCAAGGAAATCGGAGCAGCGCTTGAATATCTTTTGGATTTTGTAGTTGACAATCCGTCGTTAAATAAAAAAGATATACTGATTGGGATGCTAAAGAACCGTAAATAAACTGTGCTGACAAAATTGATAAAAAGCCCTGGACGCGCCAATTCGCTTCCAGGGCTTTAGTATCAATTCAGGGCTTTTAGCAGGGCCGATACATAACGGTCGAATTTATCCCGGCTGTTGGCCAACTGGGTTCGAAGCGGCGCGGTTAGTTCTATTTGGACCCCCCGGCCTATGCTATTGCGGTTGCATATGTTGGAACCGCTGTTCCCTCCGATATCGCCCGCGGCCGTTTGTACGGTGAAGCCGGCCGCTGTTAATTGCTGTTTGACCCTGGCCGCCAGCACTTTGTCCTGACCGCCCACATAGGTTAATACCCGGGTGCTCCGGCAGCCATGGATGGATAAAGTTTTATCCGAGCGCTTTACCATGGTTAAGGCGGCCGGGTCATTGAAGCGGGTTGAGGTAAGGTGCAAGCCCGGGGCCAGACCGATAAACTCATAATAATCATACCCGCCGATTCGGGCCACGGTTCTGGCTATGTCATCAGTCTCTCTCTCTATGTTTCCCCCGTGGATGGCTAGAATCATGGTCGTGGAATCGGTAAAGGTCTGCGTCACCCGGTAGTCAACCCCGATTTTCTCGTGGGCTTTAAGCTGGGCGAAATTCTGGTAGATGTCCGCCCTGGCCAGTCCGATAAACATTGTGCAGGATAACAACATGGCTAAAAATCCAGCTAGAGTAAATAATCGCAATCTCTTCAAACTATCCCTTCCTTTCTTCAGTCCCTTCCAATCATCACTTGACTGCCCGCACCGGCATATAATACGCCGGATAACAATATCTGGAGCCACAGGGAAATGGATATCCCCATGACCGTGTTTCATTTATACCTTACTGTCGGACGGCTTGTCGAAAGCAATGGCTGGCAGGTCAGTGCACAAGTGGGGAGTCAGGCAATGGCTGGCACTAAAAAACCATAAAAATGGTTTAATCTGACCATGTTAGGAGTAATTTTCTCCTTCTTTAGGGGCTCGTTGCATTACCGGTATTCTATTAGGCGGGCAGCCATATGTGCGCATGCTATGGAAAGGTCTGGAGGCTTTACGGAACGTTTTGGCATAATATAGAAAGTACTGGCAGACGATAAAAAGTACCTTCAGCAAAACAGGGTATTGGATAGGGTGGGTCGAAATAGGTGAGATATACCTGGGTTTCAAGTATTTATTAAGGCTTAAGGAAAGGGCGGGATCATTTGAGCAAGGAAATTACCCTGGATGCGGTGTGCCCCAATTGCGGATTTCACCAGGAGGTGCAGTACTGGGGCAGCATAAACAGCGATTTGAATCCAGAATTAAAAGCCAGGCTGATGGAAGGCGAACTGAATTCATATACCTGCCAGCAATGCTCCGAGCTGATCCAGTTGGGTGTAGCTACCCTGTATCACGATATGACCCGGGGTTTCATGATTTACCTGCTTCACGACCAGGAGCAGCACCATCAGGCTCAAAAGGACCTGGCCGGTTTTATTGCCATGCTTCCCAATTACCGTTTCCGTTTTGTAGACCAGGAAATCCATTTAATTGAGAAAATAAGAATCTTTGAAGACGGTCTTGATGACCGGATTGTAGAACTCATAAAAATGCTTATTTTAAACCAGGCGCTGGAAGCGGGGCAGCCTCCAGACCTGGTTCTATACCGTGGACTATCTGAATCCGAGGGAGATCCCACCTGCGAATTCATAGTCCGCTTCCGGGATCATTCCGAAGCATTTCAGGTATCGATAAAGGACAGCTATGAGCCTTTGCTGCGAGAATTCAAGGAAGGGCTGGAACGCGATGAACTGAACAAGCGCTGGCTGCGGGTGGATTCCGATTATCTCCTGAGCCTGGTTTAGAGAACGCCGGGGCTTAACGACAGCGAAAGGACTATATGGAACAGCGCATTATAGAAGAGATAATCGAGCACCATCGCGGACAAAAGGTCGTGCTTTTGGCCCCGACACCTGAAGCAGCCCTTCGATTAAAGAACTGTTATTGCTTCACCGGTCGGGAAACAGATTTGCACACAGCTACACCGGTGGAACTGGCCTTGGAAGTCTTAGAACCCGATATTAACATGCGCGGCTTAAAAGTGATTCCCAATGACAAGCTCATCGATATATTGGCGAAAATCGCCGCCTCTCTTGCTGAAAGGGGAGAGCTGAGCCGCTTTGGCGACCCTTGCCAAATAACTTCCCTGCTTCCAGGTATTTATGAGAATATAATAAAAATGCGTCGTTCATCCCTGAAAGAGCAGGTTCTGGCAGCCGAATGGGGAAACGACAGCTCAAGCTTACTGGGGCTAATTCGAAATGAATACGAGCTCAACTTGGAAGTCTGGGGCTGCCTGGATGAAGCGGCGGTATTCTGCCAGGCGGCTGCGCTACTGGAGGCCGGGATAATAGACGGTTCGGGGCGGATAATAGTGGTGACGCAGGAAACCTGTTTGGATCCGGTTGTGCTCGATTTTCTAAAGACTTTAATGGAACACGGTTGTCAAAGAGGATACAGTATCGAATTACTCATTCCCAGAAATACAGCCGAGGGAGAGGTTTTGATGAGAATAAGCCAGGGTATTCCCCCTTTTGTAGAGCAGCTTATGGATGAACTCCTTACCCGCGGCTTTTCGGTATCCATTGTGGGGGGAAGCGTGCGGGACTTGCTTATGGGTCGCCGCCCCCAGGATTTTGATCTGGTCACCAGCGCTTCAATATCCCAACTAAACGAAATATTTCCCAGGGTTGTCCCGGTTGGAGAGAAGCACGGAACCCTGGTTATTTTGATCGATAATGAGAAGGTAGAGATAAGCTGCTGTCGGGGCGAGATCTACCAGGGAGACGACTGGCCGGTTATGCTCACTGAAGATCTGCGGCATCGGGACTTTACCATAAATGCCATGGCTGTTGATCGGAGAGGACTGCTCTATGATCCCTTCGGCGGTTGTGATGACATTGCCAGACGGTTGATACGTTCACCGCAAGACGAAGCCCGGGAAAGGTTTAACGAAGATCCCCTGCGTATGCTGCGCGCGGTAAGATTGGCTGCGGTTCTAAATTTCGAACTGGACCAAAGCGTTGCCTGCGCCATAAACCAGTGCCAATCACTTTTGGCCGGGGTGGCAGTGGAGAGAATCAGGGAAGAATTGAACAGCATTTTGCTGTCCGAGCGGCCTGATTGGGGTATGCGCACCCTGGTGGATACGGGTTTGATGCAGTATGTCGTTCCTGAGATTTTACCGACCGTCGGGTTTGAACAACACAACCGGGCCCACCTATTCGATGTTTTCACTCATTCTCTGGCCGTATTGAGCAAAGTTCCGGCCAACCTGGAGCTCAGGCTGGCGGCCTTGCTTCATGACGCCGGCAAACCGGCTACCTTTACTCTGGATGATAGAGGGGTGGGACATTTCTATCAGCACCAGCAGGAAAGCTGCCGGCTGGGCAGGGCGGTGCTGACCCGCATGAAATACAGCAACGCCGTCATTGACAAGGTCTGCCGCCTGGTGGGGGAACACATGATCTGGCTGGAAAACCCGTCGGAAGAGAAGATAAGGCGCCTTATCGGTAGGGTGGGAAAGGAGCTTTTGCCCGAGCTATTCACCCTCCAGCGGGCTGACATTATGGGCAGTGCACCGCCCTTTGAACTTTACCGGGTGGACAGGGTGCAGAGTATGGCCGAAGCCACGCTGAGCAACGATGAGGCTCTCACTATTAAAGACCTGGCCGTAGACGGCTTCGATCTGATCCAAATAGGCTATCTCCCGGGCGAGGACCTGGGACGGACTTTGAATGCCCTGCTGGAGATCGTCCTCGCCAGCCCGGCTGCTAATCAAAAAGAAGTTCTGCTGCAGACAGCCGCTTCCTGGCTCCAACCTGATGGAGAAAAGAACAGCTGAAAACCGTTTTTATTTAGGATTATTAAAGGTTCTGCCAGGCTCCGGGGGGCTGCCCGGGAAAGTTCATACAGCGGATTTCCCCCGATTTGATTACCGGCCCGGCTTCGCAGGCTTCAGGCCGGTAGTTTTGTGCTCCGATGTGGCAGATGGGTATGTTCAATTCTTCGGCCCGGGATACTATCCGGGCGGTAACAGAGGAGCTCTTTTGGCGGTGTCCATCCCAAATAACGATAATCACATCACTGTGCTCGGCTATAAAATGGCCCGCTGTGATGAAGGCCTCCTGCCGGGTGGGAGAGGGCGGCATTTCGATTATTTCTATAGCCCGGTTGGAAACCCAGTAATCAAATTCACTGCGCAATTCAGCTCCCACCGGGTCCAGCCGGTAGTCGCCGCTGCCGAATTCGTTGACATACTGCTCCTGCCCATAGGGTAGAACGGCGATCAAGCGGGCTGTTTCAGCTTTCAGAAGTTCCCTGGCCACCAGGCGATCGGCACCCGGAGCCAGCGGAGAAAAGACGGTAGGATAATGTTCGGGATACTGGTCTTCAATAAAGGCCACTACTCTTTTTACCGCCATACGAAGCGTAGCCCTTTCACCCGGGTCCAGGTTTACATGTCCGGTTATTCCCACCCGCAGCATCTCACGCCGGCCCAGACAGGTCAGGTCATTGAACTCCCTTATGTTAACATGCATGTCGATTATGTGATCGGGGGGCAGACTGGACAGCTCGTATTTGCGCTTGCTGGCCAGGCTGCTCATTTTCAGCAGGTTTTCAAGGGAGCGGGCCCCATGGCGGTAGCGGCTGGTAAGCAGAAAGGCATCCAGAACACAGGGCTCAATTTCAAACTGGTTGTTGTGTTTTATCTGGGGAGCGTTGGATTCCAGGTACTGCCGCAGTATAAAAGCCCTGCGAATCACATAGAGTCGGTCTTCAATGGTATTGGGATTGCCGTTAATACCCCGGATGTTTATATAGGCGCGCAGGCGGCTGACAAAGTCGGGCTTCTTGGCGGCCCGGTCTTCGGGACTGTCGCTGCTGCTGAATTCCTCCAGGGAGTGGTGGGTGGCGCCGGCGAATACAAAGATGCCGCTGCCCAGGGGGTGGGGGAGGCCGTTTTCGGTAAATTCCCCGTCCTGCATGGGGGCCAGAAAATAATGCAGCCAGCCCAGGGGATGGCCTTGAAAAGGAGAGTCGAATTCATCCCAGAAAACCAGGGGCATTTTACCATGGAGGTTTAAATCCCGGATTTGGTAAAAGGCTATTTGCAGATCACCCAGCGATTCGAATTGAGATAGGTTAAAGGTCAACTGGGCGTCGTCTTCAATGCCCAATCCCCGCGCAATTTCCTTGACGACGAACGATTTGCCAGCACCGGGAGGTCCGAATACGGCTACGCAGAGTGGTGTATCCGGGTTTTTTAGCTGCAGGTAGTCGCGCATGGCGTTGTTTACACTGCGCACCCCTTCGATTTCCTGGCGATCAACGCTGCTCCAGGCTCCCACCGTTTCTATCGGAACCTCGGTTAAAGCGGCCTGGGGCCCATGAATCACCACATTCCGGGCGCACTCGTGAACCGCTTTAATGGTCTGGGGGTCTTGTATATGACTTTCCCGGGTTTGGCCTTTCAAAAGGGTCCCCTCCAGAATGGTCCAATGTCCTTTTCGATTCAAAGAGGAGAGGTTGGCGTCCCGGTACATGCCCAGATCGTAAATGCGCTCCAGGTTCGGAAGGCCGGTGGCCGACCTTCGCCCGGCGCTCAATTCGTGAAATGCGTAGGCCATGGATTCATAGGGAAATTGCAGGTGCTGGTGGTCAGCTCGCTCAACTATTTCATAACCTTTCACATGAAGCAGACGCGCCATGAAAAGGCCGGTTAGAGTGGCCTGGGGCCAGTTTAGCTCTCCGGGATCACTAGCCCAGGATGCGGCCAGGGCAGCTAAAATAGAGGTATTGTCACCGATGATCTGGCCGGGAAACAGGCTGGCAAAATCGCCTTCCTGGCCGCTGCGATCAAATATCAGAATGCATTCTTCCTGGCTTACGATAACCGCACCACTCAAACCTATCGGTATAATAACCTGCTGGTATTTGAGCTTTTTGCCGTCTGCAGCCAAAAAGGGACAGAAAGGGCTGTATACTGCGCTGACCACTTCTTCCAGCATGCGCTCCCAGGACAGAGAATCTCCCACCTTGACAGCGCAGGCCCGCAGGTCGCTCAAGGAGCTCAAGATAGTTGTCTTCCCCGCCAGCCCCAGTTCATCAATACGCCCCAACAGCGGGTTGTAGTGGCCGTCGGCATACTGGCCGAGCTTGTATATTATCTGGCGGGGGGGGTTGGGGTTCTCTTTTAGGGATAAAGCCTGGGGCCACCCGCAGGGAGACTGGCGAAAACCCAGGTCGCTGTCTTGAACCAGCAGCAGATCAGGGTGTCCCTGTAGGCGGTCCGAAGGATAGTCCCACAGGGCCGGTTCGAACTCATGCCATTTCCACAGCCGGTAGGAATTCTCAGGCAGTCCGGGGTTGGGAAACTCCTTCCACAGGGTCCAGGAGGTGGTGATCTGGCGGTCTTTGGGCCGGCTCAAAAAGTCGTCATCCAGACTGGGACCCTCAACAGTGGCTTCAGGAGGAGATATTTCTTTTAACAGTTCAAAAAGGAGGGCTGACCCGCCCGGTTTGGAGCTTAGCTGAACCCGGGAATCGTCCTGCTGTTTCTGCCAGTAATACACACCCCCGCGCACGGTAACGTCAGGACGATATATACGAAACCAGTCAACCGTGGGATCGCCGCAAACCTGAATAAGCATTTTAACCCCTCCCGTTAGCGCTTATTAATAAAAAAGCCTTTCCAAGCCGGAACATCCCGGATAAGAAAGACCCGATTTTCTTATATGCCGCTCTCATAAAAGTCCAGCCATCTTTGCTGAAATTTATTATATCATATTTTCTGGCGGGAGGGGGATGATTCTTCTTAAAGGTCTTAGCGGCTGGGCAGCTGCAAGCAGGCGCAAGCTTCCCCTTAGATATAGAGTATAATTATTGGAAAACAACATCCAGGAGGATTTCAAAAACATGGAAAAAGAAGCTGGCAAGCTTTCCGACCTTGAAATGATACCGGGGGAGACCCAGGAAGAGTATGTTGAACGAACCCTTTGGACCAAAATAAAACAGACCGCTGCCCGGGTGCCTTTTGTCCCCGATGTGGTGGCTATGTACTATACGGTGCGGGACGCCAAAACGCCTTTTTGGGCCCGAGCCACCATATTGGCCGCCCTGGCCTATTTTGTTCTGCCGGCCGATACGATTCCTGACTTTATTCCACTGGTTGGTTTCAGCGATGACGCCGGAGCCATTGCCGCGGCTCTGGCGGCGGTAAGCGCCCATATGACCGACGAACATCGCGAAAAAGCGCGGCAGGCCCTGGAGAAATAACCGCTCACAGCGGATCGGCTTAATCCGGAGGAACGTTATCGGGGAGGAGCAATGGATGCCTAAAAAAGCAGTTAGAGGAGACAAAAAAGTTAAGGCCGGTAAAGTGAAATATGTACTGCTGGCTCTAGCCGCAATACTGGTCATAGCGGCAATGCTCGTAAACTGGCATGTCCAAAGGGTGGGCAGCAGTTACATATGTGATGCCGGGCAGGCTCCGCAGGCGGATGTCATTCTTATACTGGGAGCATACGTATTGCCAGATGGCACCGTATCCAGAATGCTGAATGATCGCCTGCAGGTGGGGTATGAACTTTATGCACAGGGCAAAGCCCCCAAGATACTGGTAAGCGGAGACCACGGGCGCCGGGAGTACGATGAAGTAAACACCATGAAGGAATATATTAAAAACCGGGGAGCGGCGCCTGACGATGTATTTATGGACCATGCCGGGTTCAGCACCTATGAGAGTATGTACCGGGCCCGGGACATCTTTCAGGCGAAAAAGGTGATCATCGTCACCCAGCGCTACCATTTGATGCGGGCGGTATTCATAGCCCGCGAGCTCGGTCTGGAAGCCTATGGAGTCGCCTCCGACCTGGGCGATTATGGGCCGGTTATGTACAACTACCAATTAAGAGAAATAGCGGCTCGCAACAAGGACTTTATTCTGGCTGCCATCATTAAACCTTACCCCACCTTTTTGGGTGAGGCTATTCCGGTTTCGGGGAGCGGACGGGCTACGGACGACAAATAGGGGAAGACAGGTAAGGCGGAGGGCGGCGGCAGCTCTTTGCCATCCTGGCACCGCTGCATTAGCCCGTCCGTGGGCGTCAGCTCCTTGCTGTCCTGGCATCGCTGCACTAGCCCGTCCGTGGGCGTCTCACGGCTCCTTGCCGTCCTGGCACCGCCGTATTAGCCCGTCCGTGGGCGTCACTAACCGGCAGCCCGGCGGCCCAGCAGCAGTTCCTTGAGGTAGCTTATCCCGCTCGCCTGGCTGTAATTCAACAGTTCCAGGGTGGCTCTTACGTCGTCTAGGGCCCGGTGGGCTCGCTCCACGGCAATGCCGTGATGGCGCAGCAGCTCCTGCAGGCCCCGGCTGGGATACCCCTTGTTTCTCCAATCGATTCCGGACATGGAACATAACCAGGGTTTATTGGTGGCCCGGGGAAAGAGGCGGGTTACAAAGCCCCGGTCAAAGCTGGCATTGTGGGCAATTAAAAGATCGACCCGCTCGATCATACCCTCTACACGCTGGTAATCCAGGTCTTTGCCGCAGAGATCGGCCATGGTCAGACCGTGCACCTGGGAAGCCCGGGGATGCAAGAAACAGCCCGGTTCGCGCAGGCCTACATATTCGTCAATTATTTCTACCAGGTCCAGTTCCCGGTCATAGTGAAATACCAGCAGGCAGAGCTCCACAACCTCGTCCCGGTCTGGGCTGAAGCCGGTTGTTTCAACGTCAACTATTCCACCAACCACCGGCGAAACACTGATTATACCCAATTAATCCTCCTCCTTCGAGCCTATCTCTAAAATGAATTCAACAACAGCTGAGTCTATTCCTTTACCCTTAAGTGTTTCAATCAAAATTGAACCCGGCTCTTAATTACCTTGAGAATCAGGCAGGATTTACCGAACCGGGGTGGAACTTCTATTGAAGCAGGATGGGAAAAGAAGAAATACCTGCCTTGTAAAGATTTGCTTAAAGATTAGAAATGTGACAGGGAGGATTCAGATGCCTAAGACCGGACTCAAACTTGTTATTACACTGCTGTTGTGCCTGAACCTGGTAGGGGCTTCCATGCCAGCCGGAGCGGCGCCGGTTAATCAGATGCCGGATGTAAGCCGGGAGATGCTTGAGCCTGAATTTTGGATAGACAAACTGGCGGAACCTGACCGTATAATAATGCCGTTTGAAGACATAGATGCATTCAACCAGGCTATTATCAAAGCCCTGCCCGGAACCGTGTGCGATTTGAAAACCTGTTCCACTTTCATGTCCGGTGATGAGCTGAGAAAACAGATAGATGTGTCATTTCCCGAGGACCCCATGTATATCGGACCCGACCAGGTGACGCTGAACTATCTCGGCAGACTGAGAGCCAATATGAACCTGGCCGGCATTAAAGATAGAAACGAGGTCAAATACGCCTTTACGGTCAGGCGAAGCAGCTTGCGGGTGTACCCTACCAGCGATGTGGTGAGCGATGAAAAGAATGATCAGGAATTCGATCTCTTTCAGAATACTGCCGTACATCCATTCGAGCCCTTGCTGATTTATCATCAGAGTGCCGACCGCAACTGGTATTTTGCCCGGATGTACAATTGCTTCGGGTGGCTGCCGGCTGAGGATGTGGCTATAAGCCCGGACCGAAAAACTTGGATAGAATATCAGGAACCCGGCGGCCTGGTGGTGGTTACGGGGAATCGGCTGCATCTTTGTGAAAATCCCAATTCACCGGAAATATCCAACCTGGGACTTCCCATGGGAACTGTAATACCTCTGACCGACAGTACAATCCCGGCCATGATTGACCGCCAGGATCCCACCGGGAATTACGTGGTTAAACTCGCCGTTCGTACCAGCAGCGGGCAGCTCGATTTCAAACTGGGCCTGCTGCCCTATTCGCTGGATATTCAGGAAGGATATATGCCTTATACCCGGGCCAACGCTATCAGGCAGGCCTTTAAGCTGCAGGGCGACCGCTACGGGTGGGGCGGAATGCTGGACAGCCATGATTGTTCATCCCTGATTCTCGATGTATACCGCTGCTTTGGATTCAGGTTGCCCCGCAACTCCGAACAACAGGCAGCTTCAGCCGGAAAGACGGTATCCTTTCAGGGCATTGCTGCCGGAAGGCGTGCCGACCTGTTTAAAGATCTGCTTCCCGGGGCCAGCCTACATTTTCCGGGACATGTAATGCTCTACCTGGGCGAAGAGGGCGGACACTATTATGTGATTTCCGCTTTGGGCAGCCGGGCGATTAAGGGCAGCAACGGAACTATGGAAACACTCCGGGTCCACGGGGTGGTCGTAAACGACCTTGAGCTGACCCGGAAAAGCGGCAAGACCTGGATGGAGTCGCTGACCGTGGCCAAACAGTACCAGTAGCGTATTGAGGGCTAAAAGCGCTAATTTAGATGCTGATTTTTTCCCCCCAACGAATAAGGAACGCCAGCGGCAGGCAGGCTATACTAAAGGGGCTTAAAGTAAAAACCTTTAGCCCAATGATGCGGAAAGGGGGAAAAATATGTCCAGGGTAATGCGCTGCATGTGCCAGGAATGTTTTCACAACGACAATTTTGAATGCAAAGCTGAAGATATAGAGATCCGTTCCAGCACCCAGAACAACCAGGTGCGCAGTTCGGAAGAAACTTGTTGCAATACCTTTAAACACAGTCGTAAAAAATAATTCCAATTAAACAAAGATACGGCTTTTTAAGACCTGTGGCAATATGCCCAGGTCTTTTTATTATGATAAAAATACTGTTAAAAACGAAACTGTAACCCCACCCATAGGATGGAATAATATGGATTAACTTGAACGATTGGAGAGGTGTATAATGCAATGCCAGGAAATTATCAAAGATATAAACAAGCTGCAAACAGAAGTAGCCACTTTGAGGTCTCAGGAAGAAATGCTCATGAAGATGTCAGAGGATATATGCAAAAAAGTCGACAACTTGAAAATGTGGCTGATGGGGGTCATGGCCGCAGTTATCATAGCCCTTTTGAGCAACCTGATAACATGAATAAAGGCATTAATAAATAGTAGGTATTAAACCCCAATATTCGCGCAGAGCGACTCCGGTTTTATACAAACCGCCATAGGAAGGCAGCAGTTTATTTAGATAAAATGCTTGACGGGCATTTACCATATAATCGCAGGGGTAGGGCTGAACCGTGACTCCATATTTGGCAAAACTTCGAACAGAGCGGTGCATGTGAAAGGCCGAGGTAACCAATATGGGGTTTTTAAACTGATATTGGGCCAGCAAGGCCGGTATATTACTTGCACTGGCCATGGTATTCAGGCTGTTGTTGTCCAGAATAATTTTATCCCGGGGTATTTGCAGTTCCAGCAAAATGCGTTCCGCTATGATTGCTTCACTGCCGTCGTCCGAATATACTTGACCGGTGCTTATTATTATCGGCAACTGACTGGTGCGGGTCAGGCGAGCCGCTGTTAAAAGACGGTTGGAAGATGAACCGTTCATCGTACCGGTGCCATTTACATCCGGAACATTGCCGGTAGCTCCACCACCCAGCATTACAAGCACATCGCCCTGCAATTTCTCCGGGGGACTGTACCGGCTTTCCAGGGGAAACAGCAATAGATCCCCTACAAACGGGGTGGAAAAAATATATAATAAAAAAGCCAGAGCCAGGATCAGGCGGGTAGAATTTCTGTCTTTTTTGCGTAAATAGAAGGCCAAAAGGAGTAGCAATACAATAAAGATTCCAGGAGGCAAAAGAAAAACTGTATAAAAATTCTTAATCACGTACAGCATCAGAACCCTTACCCCCAAATGTCTTTACTCAATTACCGGCACTTTATAATTATAACCCACGATTGAGCTTAAAACAGATAGTGAATAAGAGCTTTAAATGAGTGTATTTCGGATTGTTGACGAAGGAAGCATTTCTGTCTGCATCAAGCTCTGGTCCACAGGTTTGACCGAATATAGATCTATTATTTCCAGGACCGATTCCAGATTTTCATAAAACACTACGATCAGATCGCCGGGAAGGGCTTGAAAGATGGCTGTTTCCAGGGCGTCCATCTCGGGCAGAATGACCTGCAGGTCTTTTTCACGGGTCCCCCCCTGGAGGGCTCCTTGATAAAGGATTTGAGCGACTTCGCCGGGAAGGCGGCCCCTTAAATCAGCATCTTCTTTTATTATGAGTTTAGAAAAGAACCCTCCGGAAATTTTCCCGGCTTCGAATATTACCCGGTCCAGGCGATCTCCGGGCATACCGATGACACCTATCACCCGGTAAGGGTTTAAACAATGGATAAACTGGATTACCGATTGATAACCGCTGGGATTGTGCGCATAGTCGATGAGGATTTGAAACTCGCCCATATTAAAAAGGTTAAATCTTCCCGCATTAATTTGGGCATCAGGCTTGAATGATGCAATACCCTGTTTTATAATCTCATCCGGTATACCCAGGGCCAGCAGCCCGCTTATCGCGGCCAGGGAATTTTCGATATTGCAGCTGACCTTTCCGTCAAAGGTAATAGGAATATCTTTCACTTTGAGCAGGGGGAGAACACTGTTATGCCAGAATAAGGTGATAAAGCCGTTGTCCACCGATACTGCCATTCCACCGTTCTTTATATGCTTGACGAGCAGCTGGTTAAAGCGGCTTTGGGAAAAATAGATGATATTGCACTGAACAGAGCGGGAAATGTAATCAGTCATGCGGTCGTCAGCGTTCAGAACGGCGAAGCCGTCGGTTTTTACAGCTTCAACCACCAGCGACTTAGCAAAGGCCAGATCTTCCAGGCTTTCTACACCGTCTATTCCCAGGTGGTCGTCGCTTACATTGGTGATAATGCCCACATCGGCCAGATCGTAGCCCAATCCTTTTCGTATAATGCCGCCCCGGGCCGTTTCCAGTACGGCCACCTCCACAGAGCGGTTGTATAAAAGGGACCTGGCACTGAGCGGTCCGGTATTGTCGCCGTGGGAGATGCATTCCCGGCCGATATAGGTGCCGCTGGAACAGGTCATACCGGCCTTTTGGCCATGCAGCAAGAGAACATGATGGATCATTCGGGTAACGGTGGTCTTGCCGTTGGTGCCGGTAATGGAGATTATTGGTATGGAAGCGGCCGTACCTTCTGGATACAGCAAATCAACGATATCGGCTGCCACGTTGTGCGGTTTTCCTTCGGACGGATAGAGGTGCATTCTCAAACCGGGCGCCGCATTTACCTCAATAACCGCTCCATTTTGAGGGGCCAGCGGCCTGGCAATATCCTCGCAAACCAGGTCAACCCCGGCGACTTCGAGGCCAACCGCCCGGGCGGCTTTTACGGACAAATCCTGGTTTGATGCGTGCATTTCACCGGTGCAGTCCCGGGCCCGGCCGCCGGTGCTCAAATTGCGGTTTTCCCTTAAAGGAACGACCTGACCGGTTTCAGGTATATCGTCCGGGGTCAAACCGGAGCGGCTGAGCAGTTCCAGGGCCGGCCCATCGAGCTTAATCAAAGATAAAGGTCTTTCATGGCCCCGCCCCCTTAAAGGATTTTCGTTTTCAGCTTCTACCAATTCGTAAATAGAGTGAATCCCGTCCCCGGTTACATAAGGAGGGGTTCTTTCGGCGGCGGCGGCCACCTTATTTCCCACCACCAGTACCCGGTAATCCCTTCCCTCTATCTGCTTCTCAACTATAACCTGATCTGAGTAGTGCCCGGCGAAATTGTAGGCGGACCGCAGTTCCGATTCATTTTGGATGTTGGTAGTAACCCCTTTGCCCTGGTTGGCATCAAAGGGCTTGAGCACCACCGGGTAGCCCAGCCGATCGGCCAGGTCCAGGGCCTTTTCCAGGGAGCCGGCCAGGCAGCCGTCCGGAACCGGGATGTTATTTTCCCGCAGAATATGTTTGGCGAGTTCCTTATTTTTGGCCAGATCGACGGCGATGCAGCTGGTTGTGTCGGGAAGGGATGCTTCGATGTAGCGCAGGTTTCTTCCATAACCCAGCTGCAAGAGACTGTCTTTTCCAATGCGCCGAACCGGAATATGACGCTTTCGGGCTTCGTTCATGATGGCCCGGGTGCTGGGTCCCAAGTCAGAGTATCTTACAGTCTGTTCAAGGTCCTCCAAAATTTTCTGGATGGGAACCGGGCGGTCATTAGCCAGCCCGTCAACTATTTCCAGAGCCGCGCGGCCAAACTGCTCGGCGCAGCACTCATTGACATACTCGAAGACGATGCAGAATAGGGAAGGCTCCTTAACCACCCGGGTTTTACCAAAATAAACGTCATAACCCATGATACACTGCAGCTCGATGGCTAAATGCTCGGTAACATGAGATAAATAAGTGCCTTCATGCAATCTTTCCACAAATCCGCCTTCGTACCCGGGGGAACAGTAGTGGCTCTGCAAACCGGGGAACCACTTCAGCAGTTGTTCATTAAAACCCGGCAGCTCAGATGTCGTCGTATCGGTCAGTTCGGCGAGATCCACCACCATTTTGACAACCGGTTTATGAGAGAAAATATTCCGGCCAGTATAAGTCCTTAGCTCCTTAATATCCACTATGAATCCTCCGTAGAGAGTTAATGCATTTTCATAACTTCCCGTCTTCTAAAATCGAAGCCGTAGCCGGCGGACAGAACATGCAGGCTGGCATTGGTGATGGACAATATTTCGTCCGGCTTTAATTCTGAAACATTGGTATTTCTTATGGACTTTCCATCAATAACTGTGACCGCATTGGTCCCCAGAACTTCAAAATAATCGTCGGGATGCACCAAAATAGCAGTGTCCTCGTCTATGCCAATTCCCAGAATGCCGGGGTTCTCAGCCACCCCGCACAAAAGCCGCCCCAGTCGGCCGCGTTGATCAAAGTGCTGGTCAATGATAGCTCCGTCCACCAGGTTTAATCCGGGGGCCATTTTCAAGGTGCATTTGCGAGCCGCGTCATTGCTATTGCCTTCAACGATCATGGTGCTGCTCATGACGGAAGCTCCGGCGCTGGTTCCAACTACTGCCGTGCCGCGGTTAAAGGCATCCAGCAAAGCGGCGTAGGCCCTGGTCCCGCCAAGTATGCTGGTAATCCTGAGTTGATCGCCGCCGGTAAAGAAGATGCCGGTGGCATCGCTTATCCGGCGAAAGCTATCTTCGGTATTGGCATCATCCCGCGAGTTTATATTTAAGACATCGGTGTGTTCGACTCCTAAGCGGGAGAAGACATCCCGGTATTCTTCACCTACTTCCTCCGGCTGTTGGGTGGCGGTGGTAATGATGCTCAGCCGGGCATTTTCCCCCCCGATAATCTCCACAACCTCCTCCAAAATCCTACTTTCCCCGTATTTATCTTCAGCGCCGCCGATTATAACCAGTTTGCCCTGGCTTCTTGTTACCATATAAAGGCTCCTTTCTATTATGTAGCTCAACACGCAGTTGACAGAATTATGGCTTCTTCACGCCGGCTTCGTCGCCAAGTTGATACCTACTGCTTGTTTCAAAGCTCAAGAGGCTCGCCCTAACGGGCACTTCCGATGCTCCCTCAGGTCGCAATTAAGGAGGGTCGTCGCCGCTAATTCGCATCCATGCGAAGGCGACGATGTTTCGCCTAGTGTCGATGGATCGAAAGGCAAAGCCTTGAGCATCGGCCTCAGTACCGCGCTCGCACCGTCCGTGGTGCTCGACCTCTTTCACTTTCTCACCTTCGCAGGGCAACCTTAATGGTGAGCGCAGCGAACATGTGTAGTACCCGGAGGGTGAATCACTAGGCTCCTTCGCAAGTTGCTTTAAACCCATGATTCTGTCAACTGCGAAAGTTAATTAAGCCTCTTCGTATTTCCCCTTTTTTATGGCCTTTTGCTCTTCGAGCAGCACTTCTCCTCGGGCCAGCAGCCTGAAAAGGCTCAAGTCGTTCTGCTTAAATACCAGTATATCGGCGTCGCTCCCCGGGCGGAGGCAGCCCTTGCGCGGGTAGAGCTTGAGGGTTTGGGCCGGGTTGATGGTAACCAATCTTATTACCGACCCGAAATCCAGTTTGGCGTCCGCAATACTGTTTTTTACATCAGCTAAAAGCCGGGCCACAGAACCGACTCCTGATTGGTTGGCCGAGTTCTGGGGGGCGCTTCCGTTTCCATCGGAGGAAAGGGTAACTCTATCCATTCCGAATCCTTTTTCCTGCAGGCAGGCAAGCGATTCCGCTATGCTGTACCCCACGGTTTCGCCGGCCGTCAGATCAATGCGGCCCCCTATTTTAAGAAGCTGCAAACCCTGAGAAAACACCTGGGGATTGCGGTTGATATGGGTCGGCACAAACATCTCAATGGGAAAGTCCGATTCATCAATTAATTGCATCAAGGGCTGCAGCCCTTTCTTACCGTCCCCGACGTGCAGGTGAAGTATTCCGGCTTTGCCGCTCAGCATTCCGCCGGCATTGGCCTCTGAGGCCAGCACCCTCAGATCGGGCAGGGTGGGGTGGAAAGAGCGGTAATCGGATATGGCGATTTCACCGACTCCCAATACCTTGTCCAGGAGAACTATGTCCGTAAGAACCCTTCCGGTCAGGGTTTCGGTAGGGCTGCCATAGCTGCCGGTATATATGTAGCTGGTAAGGCCTTCTGCTTCCAATCCGCGGGCCTTGGCCAGAAGACCGGCGATGCTCCGGGAAACGCTGTCAAAACCCAGGACTCCCACCACCGTAGTAACCCCTGCTTCAACGAGCTCACTCAACATTATTTCCGGAATTCGGCTGACCGGACCCTGTTCGCCGCCACCCCCGGTGATATGTACATGCTGGTCGATAAACCCCGGGCAGACCAGACAGTCGCTGCAGTCGATCACTTCCACCTCCGGAAAACTTCCCGGTGAAATGTTTCCTTCGATGCGGCAGATGTGGTCAAAGGCGATTAAAATGTCCTTTTGACCTGCATCCTCCGGCAAAAAGCAGCGGCCGTTTTTCAAGAGTTTAAACAAAGCCCGGTCTCCTTTTTGAATCTTGATTTACTGCCAATAGATTAACCGGGCGGCAAATAAAAGATGCGTATTAAGAACATGCAAAAAAATGCAATTAGAGTCGTCGGTCGATGTCAAATAAGATTTTGCGGCCTTATGCGGTAAAGGGCGAAACCAGCATATACAATGTAAATAGTGGCAAGCTAAGGAGATGAAAACCTGATCATGTTAAAAGGGGGCATTATCTTGGAACTGGATAAAGACGAACAGGGAATTATGGCCTACTTCCCGACAACCGATAAGGCGCAAAAAGCGATGGATGAATTGTCAAAAGCAGGGTTGGTGCCCGGTGAAGGCTATATGCAGATCGACCGGATATCGCGCTACGCGGTGGTTAATGATCGGAAGAGGAATAATCCAACCAACAACGCCTCAACCCTGCATGGTCTTACTAACTACTCTAATAGTGAAGGCTTAAATCAGGGTCTGAATCCTTTGTTGGCTGCCAATGATTCTGAAAGCGGGCGGGGGGTCTATGACGACAATTTTTCCGGGAAGTCGGTCATGCTAACCCTGGTAACTAAAAAAGAGAATGTTGATAAAGCGGTTAAGATAATGAAAGACAACGGGGGGCTGACTTAGCAGGTGCAGCACGGGGACGGAGATTTTGTTGCATTAAAGAATGCAACAAAATCTCCGTCCCCGTGCTGCACAGAAAGAACGTTTCCATGGTTCCAATGCATCATGAGATATCAATCCGTTTCTACAACCCGGTCAACCAGGCTCTGAAAAGCAGCCCGGCGGTTCTTATACTGGGTGGGGAGTTCCCAGACGCTCATGTGTTCCCTGGGCAGGTCATGAAGGGCTTCGCAGTAGGGGACGGGGTCGACAATTTTTTCCCATCCCAGGTCTTCAGCAAGATCAAAAATTAGCTGGCTGTTTTCACTCCATTCTCCGGGTTTAATCTTATTGGGTACCACCAGATCAATCCCTTTGCCATCAAGCCTGGCATCCTTAAGGTGCCGATTGAGGGCGATTATACCAGGCAGGTCTGGCGTGTTGCCATCAATGATGCAGAGAACCAATGCAGGATATTTCATAAGAAATCCATCCAGCCATTCTTGATCGGTTGGGACATATAAGCAATAGTCAAAGGTGTCATTGACTGTCGCATCAGAATAAAAATCGCCTGACAGCAGCCGCCAGTTAAAAGCCGGATTCCTCTCTAGAAGGGAGTTCTCTCTATTGCCGGGACTGCCAAGCCAGTCGGACAGGCGTGTATAACCGCTACCCAAAAGAACCCGGGTTTTGTAATGGGTCAGCCCGATACCCAGGTTGAGGGCTATGGTATTGACCCCGGCACCAAGCCGGGGCGCCACGAGGACTATATTCTGCACGATTCCTCCCCCTAAACTTAAGAACAGAATTCTTGTATCCGAAGGCTGGCCGCCCGTTTATTGATGATGATGCTCGTGGTCTCCCACATGCTGACAGGTTACGTTCTGGTCGCTCAACTTTCCGTCCAGGTATTGCTGCAGGACTTCTTCGCAGTTTCCGGAGGCACCTCTGATGACATCCAAGCCCTTGTTTTTGAGAGCTTCAAGGGCCGGCTGGCCGATGCCGCCCAGAATAACCAGGGAGACTCCTTCAGCAATCAATAAGCCGGAGAGGCCGGCATGATTGTGCTGTAGAGCATCAGTCCCTATTTCTTTCCGGTCGATGATCTGCTGATTGTCCACCGAGTAGATTATAAAATTCTTGCTGCGGCCAAAATGCTGGTTGACCATGTCTCCGTCTTTGGGCATTGCTACTTTCATTGCTTTTCACGCTCCATCTGAAATTGTTAATAATAGCATGTCGCAATAGAACAGTGTTAAACTAACTATTATATTGTTGACATATGCTCAAAATAATTCTACCATCAAAATGAGCATATGACCACTAAAATAATTGGGTCAGGAGGAAAACGCTTTGTCACGTCACAAAAAACCTCGCTGTGTCAGCCACATGCCCAACTGTACTTATTTCAAACCGGCGGGTATTCCAACCTATGAACTGGATGAAGTCGTTCTCCAGCTGGAAGAAATGGAAGCCCTGCGTTTGAAAGACCTGCTGGGCCTGGAGCAGGTCAATTGTGCTGTCCAAATGGGAATATCCCGCCCGACCTTTCAAAGGATTCTAGTGGAGGCCAGACGCAAGGTTGCCGAGGTCTTAATATACGGCAAGTCGCTGCGCATTGAGGGTGGATCATATAGCTTTATTCAAAACCACCCGATCTGTCCCTATTGTCAAATTACTATTGAATCAGAAAACTACAACAGCTGTCCCAATTGCAAAGGTCGGCTAAAGTAGCTGAAACCGGTAAAAGTAAAATTGGAAAGGGGAGAAAAAGCATATCCCAACTGATATAGAACAGGCTTAATACAAACCATATTAAGAGGGGCTTATTATGGTTAAAGGCAGCAGGATTCAAGAAAAGAACGGAGGATAAGAGAGCGATGAGCAAAGCAGTAAAAATTGATATGGAAAATGAGGACAAGAAAGCTCTGCTTGGTTGTTTCAACAACATCGGTACCATTATTGCAGTGATGAGTGGAAAGGGCGGGGTCGGTAAATCGACGGTCAGCAGCCTGCTGGCTGTGGAAATGAAGCGCAATGGCTATGCAGTGGGTATTTTAGACGCTGATATAACCGGGCCCAGTATTCCAAAGGCTTTTGGATTGGGAGGGGTTCAGCCGCAAAGCTCTCCATATGGAATCGAGCCGCCTCAAACCGCCAATGGGATCAAGGTCGTTTCGATCAACATGTTCTTGCCCAATGAAGACGACCCGGTGGTTTGGAGAGGCCCATTACTGGCCGGGGCCGTCAAGCAGTTTTACGAGGAAACCAACTGGGAGGAATTAGATTACCTGATCGTGGACCTGCCTCCGGGAACCGGTGATGTTCCCCTGACCGTCCTTCAAAGTATGCCGGTGACCGGGATTGTCATAGTAACATCACCCCAGGATATGGTCGGCATGGTAGTCAAGAAGTCGATTAAGATGGCTAAAGCCATAGGAACGTCTATCATCGGGGTAGTAGAAAACATGAATGCGGCCATCTGCCCCTGCTGCGGCGAGAGACTGGCCCTGTTTGGAGAGGCGAAGCCTAAAGAAACCGAGGAGCTTATGGGAATTCCCTTCCTGGGCGGCCTTCCCTGGGATATCAATATGACCCGGGCTATGGACAGTGGCAAACTGGAGGAATACCGCTTCAAGGAATTCGAACCGGTGGTAAAGAAAGTAATCGAGCGCTTGGAAGACGACCATTTTAAAAAAGGAAATATCATCAAAGGTATTTAATACTATTAGAAAGAAAATCTGGCTGCACTCTACACTAGGCAGGTATGCAGCTAATTAATTTACCTTTAAGAAAGGATGACCTCATTGAACAAGGGAACAATTCATTCTATCGCGATCAGTCCGGAAAGAGGGCAGTAAAAAACGAGGTGCCTGAAGCCAGAGTTATTGACGGTCATGGTATAGAAAATGACGGTCATGGCGGCGATTGGGGCCGTCAGGTTACCTGTCTCAACTGGCAGAGTGTTTTAAAGGCCAACCAAGAGCACAATTTAAACATCGGCCCCGGCCAATTTGCCGAGAATATTGCTATCGATGGTATGGATTTTTCCCGGTTGACGGTCGGTAGCCGATTCAAGCTCGGTGAGAATGTAATCTTCGAGGTATCCCAGGTGGGAAAAGAAGATCACCCCAGTGTGGTTACCAGGACTTATGGCGTCAGCCTGCTGCCCAGCGAGGGATTGTTCTGCCGGGTAATAAGCGGCGGTGTGTTCATAAAGGGGACCCGGTGGAACAGATGTAGAATTCTAATGACAGCCTGCTCGCCTGGTTGGAGTTTCAAGTGGCAATAAAAAGGGAGCCTCATCTTATCATGGGGAGGCTCCTTTATCATTGGTAAAGTTTCTATTATGGTTTAGCTAAGTATTCGGCAACAAAGGTCCGGACGTCGCTGGTTTCAAAGCCTTTGGGGGGCCCCAGGTCCTTTAAGGGAATGGTAAAATCGCCGTCCTGGAGTTTAAACCGCTCTTTAAAGGCTTCTTTGGGAATGCCTGAAACGCGGCTAACCTCATCCAGAGTCATTTTACCGGTTATAGTGGCGGGGTCAAACTGGCCGGTTTTCACTACCTGCTGCTCGAGGGTTTTTTGAGTCCATTGAAAATCGCCGGTTGCTGTTGTAACTCCCAAAATGACAATGAATACGGCCAGAACTGATCCTAAAATGGCGGTGGAAGACACCGGTTTGCCTTTGCGGCCGGCCGCGTAAAGGGTGTCTTTAACCGGACAGACGGTGGTGCACTTGCCGCAGTTGATGCATTCGGCGGAATCAACTGTCACTACTTCGGCAACTGGAAGGCCCATTGGGCACTCTTTGCTGCACAATTTGCAGTTGATGCAGGTTTCGGTATTCCTCTCAATTCTAAACCAGCCGATGCGGTGAATGAGGCCCAGCAAGGCACCCATGGGGCATAAATATTTGCAGAAAACCCGGCTGAATAAAAAGGAGAGCAGCAATGTGCCTACCAGTAATCCGAAACCTATCGGAAGCTCGCTCAACACGCTGCCGGAGCTGATGTGCTGGTAAGCCGCCCAGGGATCGTAGGGGCGTATAACCAGTTCTTCGCTTGTTACTGAGCCGATAATGATTACTAGAAGTAAAATGTATTTTATGTACCTGGCTGGCTTGTCAATAGAGTTGGGAATGTTTGGTCTCTTCTTTCTGATTCTGGCACCCAGATCGGAAACAAGCTCCTGCAAGGTGCCCAAGGGACAGATGAGACCGCAGAAGGCCCGGCGAAATATCAGGGCCGCTATTAGAACGGCGGCGAAGAGAATAAAGCTGGACAGGGCGATTTTCTTGATGAATACACCGGTAACAGCCAGGGTATAAGCTGCTTCTATGGCTCCAAACGGGCATAGGGCATCAACGCCCAAAAGGGCTCCGGAAGTCATCACCTGGTGTGCTACACCTACGCCGGTTACCAGCAGCAAGATTGCCACTAGTATCCCCAGTCGCAGTTTACGGTACCTCTTCAAGATCTGCTTATCAGCCTTTTCATAAGGCATTCAAACCACCCCTTTCAGTACCTATTCAGCTGTAAAACCATTGTTGTACCAATACGACAAAATTTTCTCTCTTTAGCGTCCGGATATTAAAGACATTTTTACAGTCTGAATAAGTTAAATTTAATTCTAGTCGATCATTGTAAGGACATTTTGATGAAAATGTTAAGAAATTGTGGGGAAAAATAGTTAAACATTACTGATAATAAATCCAAATAAGTTTACTCAATACGAGAACTAAAGCCGTAGTAGATAAAGCGGCCACCTCTTTGCTCCATTCGTATGCTTTAACGCAATCAAGGCACAATAAAGGATGAGACAGTGACGCTTGGGATTTTGTTCGGCGAGAAAGGAGCCGGGGATGAGTATCTGGTTGATTATCAGTCGGTCAATCATTGCTTTTCTAGCCCTGTTGTTGTTGACCAGCCTGATGGGTAAACGGCAGATTGGACAGTTTTCCTTTTTCAATTATGCAGCCGGAATTACTTTGGGTTCTATTGCCGCAGCGATTTCGGTTGACGAAGCCTTAACCGTCGGTGAAGGCTTGAGCGTCCTGGCCATCTGGGGCTTGCTGGCGTTCGGGCTGGCTTATCTGGTTATATATTTCAGGCCCGGCCGCAAACTACTTCTGGGCGAGCCCAGCATCGTAATCAGAAACGGCAGAATTGAACAACAGGCTCTGGCCAGGCTCAGGCTGAACCTGGACGACCTGGGAATGCTTTTGAGAAGGGAAAAAATTTTTGACATTACCGACGTTGAATACGCAATTTTTGAAACCGATGGGCAGCTTTCGGTTCTTAAAAAGCCTGAGCTTAATAATGTTACCCGACGCGATTTGGATATTCCCGCTCCCGCGCTAAAGTATTTACCCGCTGAGTTGATAGTGGACGGGCGGGTTATAGAAAAGAACCTCAAAGAAGTAAATTTGAACCGGGGATGGTTGGAAGAACATGTTAAAGCCCAGGGCTATAAAAGCCCAGACGACATATTCTATGGAGAACTTTTGAGCGATGGAAGCGTTTTCTTACATCCACGCCACCGCAGCCGATGAGGGGGATAGGGATATGAACTATTTCGAAATGTTTGGTAGAACCCTGGTTATTTTTGCGGTCTTATTTACTCTGGTGCGGATATCAGGTAAAAAACAGGTCAGCCAGTTGACCTTTTTTAACTACACAACCGGTATTACCATTGGCGCCATTGCCGCGATTACCTGCCTTAGTCCCAGGATCACCTTGCTTCAAGGGGTGGTAAGCCTGCTGGTATGGAGCGCCCTGACCATCCTGACCGGGTACCTTGTTCTAAAATTGCCATGGGGGAGGGTATTTGTCGAGGGTGAGCCGATTATTGTTATTAAAAACGGGCAGGTCTTAAAAGATTCGCTGAAGGCTTTGCGCCTCAGTATTGATGAATTGAGCATGATGCTGCGCCGAGAAAAGGTCTTTGATTTCGGCAAAGTGGCCTATGCCATAGTGGAGCCAAACGGAAAACTGTCCGTCCTGGAAAAACCGGAAGAGCAGATTTTAACCCACAAAGATATGCACATCCCATCCCCGGCCTTCAAGTACCTGCCGGTTCAATTGATAAGTGATGGGAAGATAATTGAAGAGAATATGAAAAAATGCAACCTGGGACTTTCCTGGCTCTATAGAAACATCCACGCCCAGGGCTACAATAAAATTGACGATGTTTTTTTTGCCCAGATGCAAAGCGACGGAAGCCTTTATGCAACCCCCCGGCATAAAGGAAAATAGGATCTCATCATTTCTCCCGACCCGGCCTTATTTCAAATTCAAACCTATTTGGCTAGTACACTGTCAACCCTAATTCTATGTATTATCGTCGGTTAAATTTCCGTATTACTGCGTTGTCGTCAATCGCAATACGTCCAGTATTACTCATTCCTTGACGCCCACGGACGGGCTAATGGCGGCGACGTTCATGGACGAACTAGTGCAGCGATGCCAGGACGGCAGAGAGCTGCCGGTGGCAGGACGCCAAAGAGCTGACGCCCACGGACGGGCTAATGAAGGCGATGGCAGGACGCCTACGAGCCGCCGCCCGCCTTGTCCTACGAAAATTTCCCTCGCCGAGTAATACATAGAATTAGGGCTGACAGTGTACTAGCCATTTCTAAATCTGTCTCCTCTTGCATAATATTTGAATGTAAATCATAGCGTTTAAAAACTTCAGCTATTTATGTTAAAAGCATTACCCTATGCAGAAAGGAGTATATTTATGCCTATCTGGTTATATTGCCAATCGTGTCAGCAGTGGAGTAAATCGGACGCTTCATTGTCAAATGATAAGACCTGCCCGTTTTGTTCCAACCTTTATATCAGCATGAGGCCGGTTATTGATTCTAATCCCTACAAAGTTAAAGTTGAAAACATCGAACCGCAGCAGAGTGATCTTCAGCCGGCGGAAGCCGGGGTAAATACAGCGACCGGAGATACAGCCGAAGGGCCGGATTCTGCTGAACCGGATGTGAATGAAAACGAGCCGCCTGAAGAACCTGTTAAGGAAGAAAGTGCTGAAGAAACAGTAAAGTCCGAAATGTTCGATTTCGTGGAAATATTAGAGACATCAAAAACATCCGGGCCTACCGATAAAACTCCTGAGGAAGATGAAGAAAAAGCGGTACTTGAAGAAGAACAGCTGTCAGCGGTTCCCAAAGCAGGCCAAGACGGAGCTTCCCAACCGCCAACAACAGATGGGGAGCCGGAAAAGCCTTTGCATACCCCTGTAATACAAGTTGGGGGAAAGGCATCAGGACCGGACGGACCGAATACAACCGAGACGGATGATAAAACCCGGGCCGGCGTTTCAGGGGATATAACCCCCCGGAAAAAACGGTTCAAATCTCACTAGAACAAAACTTCATTTGAGTTATCCCGCCCAATCCAAACCGTGCCATAACCGCGCGGTTTTTCTCTGGCACAATATTTGGTATATTATGGATAAAAATCTGGATAGCCCAGGCTATTTACCGTCCTCAATAGTCCTCATTATCATTTCCAGAAACTCCTCGGTGCTTAAATTTAATTGTGATGCGATCTGCTCCAGAGTCATATGACTGTCACCCCAGCAGCACCCTACGTTTATCCGGTATTGTTGAAAAAACCTGATGGTGTCGGGATACATAATTACCACTTTGCCTGCCATCCAATCCTTTTCAATCATATGGTCACCGCCCTCATCCTTTACCCTGCAGCCTGAACCACGGTACAGGCCTTTCCAGTCCGATAAATAACCGGCGTCCGGGGATGGTTTAGTTATATGAGACCCTGCCTTTTTAAGTTCAGATAAATAATAATGCTATAATTAGTACTCTGTTAACCCTAATTCTATATATTATCGCCGGTTAAATTTTCGTATGACTGCGTTGTCGTCAATCGCAATACGTCCAGTATTACTCATTCCTTGACGCCCAAGGACGGGCTAATGGCGGCGACGTTCATGGACGAACTAGTGCAGCGATGCCAGGACGGCAGAGAGCTGCCGGCGCCAGGAGGGCAAGGAGCTGCCCGCCTTGTCCTACAAAAATTTTCCTCGCCGAGTAATATACAGAATTAGGATTAACAGAGTACTAGCGCTTAATATAATATAGTTGTATACCTAACCGGGTATTCAATGATTACGATAAAGGTTTAGGGCCGATGAGATATTTGATTAAAGATATAATTGGATTGCTCAAGCAAGAGGAGAGTTTTGCCCTGGCAACGGTTGTCAGGCAGCAGGGCTCCGCTCCTCGTGAAGCCGGAGCGCGTATGTTGATCCGCCGGGATGGAAGCACGCTGGGCACCATCGGTGGTGGAGCGCTGGAAGCGGCTGTAGGCGAGGCGGGCCGGGTCATAATTGAGCAGGGCCGGGCGCGCCTTTTGTGTTTCAATTTAAACGACCTGGGCATGTTCTGCGGAGGGCAGGTCGAGGTAAGGGTGGATTTTATTGACGCCCGGCAAAAGCTAAACCTGGAAGTCTACGAGGCCTTATTAGACTCCATGAAAACAGGTCGGCGAGTCTGGATGCTGGGCTTTTTAGGAGATGGTGAAGCAGGTGGGGGAGGCCCAGGCATGATCGACGACCGGGGAGCGGTGTACGGAAAGGCACCGGTTCAAGACCCTACCCTTTGGAAAGAAGTTATGAGAATTGACCGGTTTACCTTCCTTGATAACCGAAATCTGGTGGTTGAGCCAGTGGTATTTGCCACGAGCGCGTTTATATTCGGCGCGGGCCATATTGCTCAGAGGTTGGTGCCTTTGCTCAATATGGTGGGCTTTTTTACAGCCGTAATCGATGAACGGGAGGAATATGCCAACCGGGAACGCTTTGCCGATGCCCACAGCATACTGGTAAGCGATTATAACGACGCTTCGAAGCGGCTTGTAATCGGCGAACAAAGCTATATTGTAATTGTTACCCACAGCCATGACCATGACCGGGAAGCGCTGATCAGTGCCTTAAAGACCAGAGCGGCTTACATCGGAATGATAGCCAGCCAGACCAAACGGGAACGCGTATTCAGATCCCTGCTGGACCAGGGTTTTTCCCCTGAGGACCTCAAGCGGGTGCACTCGCCCATTGGCCTGAATATAGGAGCCGAAACCCCGGAAGAAATAGCCATAAGTATAAGCGCGGAAATGATCAAGGTCAGAGCGGAAAGGGTTTCTAAAGGTCTGAACGGTTATTAGGCAGCGATAGTTGGAACGACGACTTGATTAACCGTTATCTGACCCGTTCGCCCATTTCTTTATATTGTCGGTTGCTTATTACAATGTAGATTATTTCGAGAATGCCCACCAGGTTGACTACTAAGAGGACGATATACCATCCCAGCTGTTTTAACCGGGCCGCCCGCCACAAAGCCCATCCTTTCCAGAACAGGGACCATGTCAGCAACAAAGTGAAAACCCAGGGATTGATATTGGTGAAGAAATTGTTGAGGTTGGCTGCCACTATAAAACAGTCCTTTCATTTTTCTGATAGTATCACCACTGTCTATTAAAGCGATTCGCTAACCTAGCAAGGGGGAAAAATTAGCTTTTATCACTAAAAGCCGAAATCAAGGTGAGATATGACAGCCGGTTTTTCGCGATACTGGACTGGATTGCATTCAGCCGGTTTCATTTCTTCAATTGGGGAGCATAAAATCGTATAAGAGGTTGTTACAGCAGCGCATTTATGCTGAAAGCAATGATGAGAAGAGTTGACATAAATATAATCCCACCAAAAAAGTATTCATCGATCATCATAAACAACAACTCCCTCCGGTTTATATTACTATCGCATGGCATACTGAAAACCGCCTGAGCAACAGGTTAAAAATGCCTTAAATGTTGCAGGTCAAAAAATTATGGCAATTAATTAAAAACTTTATGAAAAGATATGGTAATCAGTGGGTAAATATGATTAAACTAAGGATAATATGACAACAAAAACCATTAACGGCAGCCGGTGCCATTATTCTCCCCAACATGGCACCAATCATGAAAGGATACGCGATGAGGTATAAATCCGCCCGAAAACTGACTGCATTGCTCCTCAGTCTCATGCTCGGTTTATGGTCAGGAGCAACCCCGGCAATGGCGGCAACCAATGTCTTGTCTTCGGTGACTTCCAGCAAATACAAGTCCGATGTAGCTCCGACCAAGGTGACTATCAGCAAGGGCAGTCTGACCCTGTCGATGGGAAAAAGTGAGACGTTAAAGGCAACGGTACTACCGCTAAACGCCAGCAATAAAGAGGTGAGCTGGCAGTCCAGTGATCCATCAGTGGCAAGCGTAGACAAGAAGGGCAGGGTAACCGGTAAAAAAGCAGGCAACGCGCGTATAACGGTCAGGACTAAACAGGGCAGCAAGACCGCCACCTGCCTTGTCACTGTGGGCTACGTACCGGTTTCTTCGATCCGCTTGAACAAGACCAACCTTACCATCGGTGTAGACGATACTTTTCAATTGGAAGCCACGATTAAACCCGCCGGCGCCTCCAACCAGGAAATAGGATGGGAATCCAGCGACCGTCTGGTAGTTTCAGTTGACAAAAACGGCCGGTTGACCGGTGTCGGGAAAGGAAGCGCGACGGTAACCGCCAAAACCAAGGACGGGAGGCATTCAGCCGTCTGTATGGTGAAGGTGAGCTATATACCGGCAACTTCAATTAAGCTGGACAAGACCAGTATTTCCCTTGCAGTAGGCTCGACCGAGTCCCTGGCAGCAACCATCGGTCCAGAGGAAGCCACCAATAAAAAAGTTGGCTGGAAGTCCAGCGATCCCAAGGTGGCTTCAGTGGATGAGGCCGGAAAGGTCACCGGTAAAAAGGTAGGAACCGCTGTAATAACCTCTACTAGCAAAGATAAAAACCTCACCGCCACCTGCGCCGTGTCGGTCGTCAATTTCCCGGCTGAATCGTTGTCTCTGAGTAAGACCAGGCTTACCCTGGCGGTGGGGTCAAGTGAAACGCTCCAGGCTACAGTTAGTCCCACCAATGCCAACCGGAAACTGAAATGGAGCTCGAACAACCAGGCGGTGGCCGAAGTAGACGACCAGGGAAAAGTAACCGGTAAAAAGGCCGGAACGGCGCTGATAACCGCAACAACCACAGTGGGGGGTAAAACCGCGGCCTGTGAGGTAAAGGTGGGCGAGGTGCCGGTTTCCTCGATCAAGCTGGACAAGACCAGAATCTCCCTTCTGGCCGGTTCCAATTTAACCCTCAAAGTCACCTTCTATCCCTCCAACGCCAGCAACCGGGAGATAATCTGGAAGTCCAGCGACCGCTCAGTGGCGACCGTGGACCAGAATGGAAAGATAACCGCCAATAAGGCGGGAATCGCACTGATTACCGCCAAGACCAGGGACGGTGTGAAAAGCGCCGGCTGCTTTCTGACCGTAGTAAAGAGATAGGGCAAGAGATAAGCGGCCATGGGGAGGTAAGCAGAATGGCTCCCTCAAGCCGTTTCACTTTCGGCTTTCCCTTTACCCCGGTTTTTCTTTAAAACCATCATTGAGTACGAGGTTGCTGCGATGCCGATCACACCGCTTACGATCATGCAGAAGGGGGCGCCCGCGCGCTCAGTGATATTCCCAGCATAAAGACTGCCGATAGGGGTTACTCCCAGAAACACCAGCGAATAGACACTCATAACCCGGCCTCTCATATTGTCCGCTGAATTCAATTGGATGGTCGAATTAACCAGGGCGGTGAATACGGTTACGCAAAAGCCCATCAAGACCAGGGTTATACAGGCCAGATGATAGCTTCTCTCCAAACCGAGCAGCAGCGTAAACAACGACACGCCAAACGCTCCGCCGATCAGGTATTTAAGGCTGGGCCCGGACTGGCTCCGGGCGGCGATGTTCAAGGCGCCGACAAACGAACCCAGGCCCATACAGGTCATCAAAACGCCGTATCCGACCGCGCTTTGTCCCAGGTTCTGCTGGGCAAAAACCGGGATGAGCACGTTGAAATTGATTACAAAAATGCTTATAAAGGCCAGCAAAACCAGGAGGTGTTTGATGATTCTCTTTCCCGCTATATAGCGTATTCCTGCGCGGATCTCCTCAAACGGGTGGGCTGTTGCACCGGTTTCCTCTCCCGAAGCCTTTTTTAGCGGGGTATCGATCAGCCACAGGCAGGTAATAACGGCCAAATAGCTGATTGCATTGATGTAAAAACAGGCCGCTATGCCCACCAGTCCGATCAACAACCCTCCTATAGACGGCCCCAGTATCCTGGCCAGGTTAAAGATGCTGGAGTTAAGTCCGATGGCGTTCATCAGGTCATTTTTCCCGACCAGTTCAACCACAAAAGACTGCCGAGCGGGCACATCCAGGGTATTTACCAGACCCAGAAGGAAGGCCATAAACAGCACTTGCCAATACTGGACTATTTTAAAATAGGTGAGGGAAGCCAGGATGGCAGCCAGCAAACACAGGCTGGTCTGGGTGAAAATGAGCACCCGGCGCTTGGGGAGCCTATCAGCCAGAGTACCGGCATAAAGGGCGAAGAGCATCATGGGCAAAAACTGGACCATGCTGACCAGGCTCAGCTTGAGCGCTGACTGGGTCAATTGCAGAACCAGCCAGGCCTGTGCAATACTCTGCATCCAGGTGCCGATCAGGGATATGCACTGCCCAAAAAAGAACAGCCGGTAATTGCGATGCGTAAGGGCCGGAAAACGGGCCAGTATTAGCTTGGGGTGAACCTGGTCATCCATAGTAAGACTCCCCCCAGTTACAAATCGTGAGCGGATGTATTTATTATACCTTGGTTAGACGGATTGATTTACAGTCTTTAGTTTTGGGGGGAGTCTACTGAATATATTCCGATTGATCAATAAATATGAAGGGGCTCAAGAAGTATTGCAAAGAAATTTAAACAGGGCCCAAATTCCGGGGCGACTATATATTTTACTCCTCATGGGGCAGGGGAAACCTTACAGTAAAACAGGTGCCTTGCGGGGTGGTCTCGACATCGATTTTGGCGTGATGGCGCGCGGCAATGCTGAAGCATACAGCCAGGCCAAGACCGGTGCCGTTTTCTTTGGTGGTGAGAAAGGGAGTTCCGATTTTGTCCAGCATTTCAGGACTGAATCCCCGGCCTTCATCCTTAACGAACAAAATAATGCTGCCATCCTCAAACCCGGTGCCTATGGTCAGGGTTCCTCCCGGTGGCATAGCTTCCAACCCGTTGCGGGCTAGATTCAGGATCAGTTGACGAATCTCATTTTCATCTATTAATGGCGCTGGAGGTTTATTCAGTTCGAGTTTAATATTGATCTCTTGATGATTGGCATCCGACCTTATTATCGGGTAGAGAGCTTTTACAATCAAATCAAGGTATTTAGGTCTAAGATCGACATTCTTATCCTTGGCCAGACTCAGGAATTCGGTGATTATTTCGTTGCACCGGTCCAGTTCTTCGATCATGAGCGTGAAATAAGACCGGTCCCTGGCATAGTCTTCTCTGAGGCCCAGCATCTGCAGAAATCCACGTACAACGGTTAGGGGATTTCTGACCTCATGGCCAATGCTGGCCGCCATTTCTCCCACCAGGTGCAGCCGTTCCAGCCGTGCTATTTCTTTTTCATAGCGTTTCTTTTCGGTTATATCCCGGGTGGTGTTTAATAGATGTGGTTTACCGCCAATGTTCAGTATTTCACCTGACAACGAAAACCACCTGACTTCTCCAGATTTTCCATGCAGTTGCAGTTCGAAATCTTTGATGCTGCCGTGTTCCGTGATCTGCTTCACCAAATAGTCCCTCTGCTCAGGAAAGGCCCATATTTTCAAATCAAGGGCGGTACGGCCGATAACTTCATGGCGTTCGTAACCGGTCAATCTTAAAAACGAATCATTGACTTCCAGGTAAAGCCCCTCATCCAAGGTGCTCAAAGCCATCAAATCCGGGTTGCAGCGAAAAGCTTTGGAGAAGCATTCTTCGGACTGACGGAGGGACTCTTCTGCCTGGCGGCGCAGGATATTTCTCCACAGGCCGCCTATCAAGAGGCGGAGCTGATTTATGTCTGATTCATCATAGTCTTCGTTTTTATTGGCAACTGATATAACCGAAACAATACGCTCCCTATCGAATATGGGCACAATTAGGAAACGGCTAATATTTACATGGCCGGATGGCAATGTTTTTGAGTAGGAGGCCGCGTAATCATTTATGATAATAGGGCGGCGCTCGCGTATAGCCTGTGCCCACAGCCCGCCCCGGGCAATCTGATAACAGCGCTTAATATTAGACATGGTGCATTTGGTTGCTCCACTGTCCGACCAGGAGGAAACGCACATTTCAGTTTCATCCTGGTTGACAAAACCCAACCAGCCAATATCGCTTTTGGTGAGCTCGATGGCTTCCTTATAGGCAAATTCAATTACTTCCTCGGTCGATGCGTCAGAAATCTGGTTGAGGGTTTCCAAAGCCTCCAGGCGGCGCTGGTTGAGGTGGAGTTTTTCAGCGGCCAGAGTGTGCTCGGTGGAATCCTGCAGATTGACCAGGCAGAATTCATCCCCATCGATAGTAACCAACTCGGCCCAGATCCGGGTACTGATGACCCTGCCCGAGCCGGTTCGGATATGCGAACTTTTTCGTTCCAAGCGACGGTTTTGTATTAACTCCCGTCTGGCTTTATCTAAATCTTCAGCATCCAGCCACATTTGAAAAGAGCCGGGTGATTGCCCCAAAACTGATTCCCGGGTCAATTCAAGGGTTTCCAGGAAGCTCTGGTTGACTTCAACATAACAGTCGTCCTTTATGCTGATTATCGCCATCATGACCGGGCTGGAGTAGAAGGTCCGGGCAAAAAGGCGCTTTCCATGAGGCTTTGACTCATCGTTTGGATTGAAAAGGCTTTGATCCAATAGGGGACCCTCCCTGCAATTTTAACCCGCAACATCTTTGCTACGAAGTCGCAGTTTGAAATAAATGTCGCACTTGTTAGAAACAATTTAGCACAGAGCAATTGTGCACCAAAAGAGGACCAATCGCCTGGGTTTGAAGCCCTGGCAGCACCAAAAAACCCCTATAAAACCTTTAAACGGCATAATATGGTTATGGCTGTGTTTATATCCATAATATAGTTTATATTATATAACTAAAAAAAGGGGATTTTTGGCGAAATATCTCTGAATATAAAGGAATAATTTTCGAGCACCAGGGAGCTGAGAACTCTGTGTTTAAGCCTGGGGGGAAGGATGGGTCTCCGGAGTAAAGACAAAGCAGATGGATTTCTCCACCTGCTTCATCCTGGGGATATTAAAAGCTCCAACGAACCTTTCTCAACTTCCTACCTCCATCGCCTTCTACTTCCGTTTCCCATTAACCAACTTCCTATAAGCCCTTCATCCAACAGGTTTTCACTTACTTGTCGTCTACAACAGCTTTACGTCATTTCCGTTTTTACTCAATCCTTCGACTTCGTAAACCCTTCGATGGCTGTCAGACCTGCCATAAACAACTTTCTCTGATCCTCTTCGATATAGTGAACTTGCATTCACCGGTACCTATTTTCCGTTGTCCTGTTCTGTTTCCGTATTCCGGCTCTGCGGGTAATCCATCTTAGGAATTCCTTGGAGCTTATTCCTAATATACATGATAAAACTGAAGCTATCAAACCGGCTATAGGAGCCTGTGAGGCATTGTAGGACGATAGGAGAGAATGGCGTTGATTTAAGTCCAGCTATATAAAAAATGCGGGCTTTTTAAAAACGTATTAAAAGGCTGAATATACCGGCTTCTCGGGGAGATCCGGGGACTGCTTCCGGCTAGATTAGCTGATGGTTAAAAACCATGATATGATAAAAGAGAATTCACCTAAACACCGATGAAGCATTTTCCCCGATCGGGGTATGGCAAACGAAATGATGAACGGGGTGACCTGTCTTTGTTTATCACCATTTCCAGACAGACCGGAAGCCAGGGCAAAGAAATAGCTGAACTCCTTGCTGAAAAAATGGAACTGCCGCTCATAACCCGGGATATGATAATGAATAAATGGATGCCGGAAGTGGCCAGTAAACACGAATTGCACATGCTGTCCGAAAGTCCCGGCTTTTTTCTCACACCGTCCTCCCAGGGCGTAAGCTTCGCCCAGCACCTGGAAAGCAGGCTCAAGGCCTTTATTGACGAACAGGCGGCGGTGGTTTTTGGCCTGGGAGCACAGATAATATTTGCCGATCATCCCGAGGCTCTGCACATAAAAATAGTGGCTTCCCCGGAAGTGCGAACCGAGCGTATAATGCGGACCCACAGTCTGGAAAAGCGGGATGCGAGGAGATTCCTGGAATTGACCGACCGCAAACACAAGCGTTATATAGCGACCCTCTACAACAAGGACTGGGCCGACCCCCTGCTGTATCACGCCACCCTGAACACCGATCATCTGGGAATCGAGGAAGGGGCCTCTCTACTGTACTTTATGGCTCAAAACCGTCAGAATTTCATGCACTCCCTGGAGGAGCCGCAGGAAAATAAGGACCGGGCGGTGGTATTTAAGAATGCTTCTGAAGAAGAATTCGCTCAAATACTTACCATGCACAATATCGAATGGGAATACGAACCGCGCACCTTCCCGATCAAGTGGGACACGGAAGGAAACATAACCCTGGCTTTTAAACCGGACTTCTACCTGCCCCGCTTTGACACCTATATTGAATTGACCACCATGGAACAAAAATACGTTTCTGATAAGAAGAAAAAGGTGCAGCTTTTAAAAAAGCTCTACCCGGGAACCAATATCAATATAGTATTTAAAAACGACTTCTACAGCCTGGTAAACAGGTTCGGAATAAGGGGGAGTGATGAATTGGGTGGGCATAGGTAAAACCGTCTTCACTGAAGAACATATTCAAAACCGGATCGCAGAAATCGCCGCGGAGATAAACCGGGATTACCAGGGCCAAGAACTGGTCATAGTGAGCGTTCTGAAAGGCTCCCTGTACTTCGTGGCCGACCTGACCCGCCGCCTGACCATGCCTCTTTCCATCGATTTTCTTTCCATAGGTGTTTCACCCGGGGCCGAAAACAAACCGCGGGTGGTCAGGATCAAAAAGGACCTGGACCTTTCTCTGGGAGAGCGTCATGTGCTGCTGGTAGAAGACCTAATCGGCACCGGTCTAACTCTGGCCTACGTATGCCAGCGTCTGGAGATGGATAAACCGGCCAGTTTGAAGATTTGCACCCTGCTCGATAAATCCAAAGACCGGCTGCTTCCCATAAAAATCGACTACCGCTGCTTTGTAATGCCGGATCGTTTCCTGGTTGGCTACGGCCTGGACTACAATGAACAATACCGCAACCTGCCCTATATTGCCGAGTTTCGCAAAAAATAGGTCCGGTATGAGTTTGGGGACGGTTCTTCAACTCATTTTTACCTGGCTTTGTTCCTCCCTCGGCTTTGCGAAAATGAGTTGAAGAACCGTCCCCAAACTCATTCTGTGGGATAAAATCCGGCAGTCTATGGCGGGATTATTTTTACTTGGATATATACGTTACAATCTATTACAATTATCTAGTGACCGATACGGTTGGCAGATAATACTTACATAGAAATGGAAAACTAATTGTGAAAAGATATATAGCTATTTTGCTGGCGGCTTTGATCTGGTTGGGCCTTTTTCCCGGTCAAGCAGTTGCTCAGGGTGAACCCCCTGAAATTACTTCGGAATCGGCGGTTTTGATGGATGCCAAAACCGGGCAGGTTTTGTATGAGAAATCCATGCACATGCAGCTCTACCCGGCGTCTATAACTAAAATACTTACTGTCTTGCTGGCCCTGGAAAACGGCCACTTGAATGACTACATAACCATGTCCTCTGAAGCGGCCAACAACATAAAGAACGGATCATCCAACATTGCCCTGGAGGAAGGCGAGCAGATTACCCTGGAACAGGCCGTGATGGCTTCCATGCTGCCATCCGCCAATGAGGCCTGCAACGGCATCGCCGAGCATATCGGCGGCAGCCTGGCTGGCTTTACCAGGTTGATGAACCAGCGGGCCCGACAAGCCGGAGCCTTAAACAG
Source organism: Syntrophomonas sp. (assembly GCA_039679855.1). GTDB lineage: Bacteria > Bacillota > Syntrophomonadia > Syntrophomonadales > Syntrophomonadaceae > UBA5314. The sequence goes on along the minus strand of JBDKUE010000126.1, from coordinate 8,882 downwards.
CAACTTTATAAATCCCAACGGTTTGCCCGACCCCAACCATTTAAGCACCGCCTTTGACATGGCCATGATAACCCGGGACGCTTTAAAATATGATAAGTTCAGGGAAATCATAGGCACGGTGCGCTACACCATTCCCCCCACCAACAAGAAAACCGAAGCCCGGGACCTGTGGTCAATGCACCGGATGCTGACCACCAACCGCTTTTACTATGACGGAGTAGAAGGAGGCAAGACCGGATACACCCAGGAATCGAAGAATACTCTGGTGACGGTGGCCCGGCGCGGGGACCGCGAGCTCATTGTCGTGGTTATGAAAAGCGATAATTACGCAGACTACAAAGACACCATAGCCCTTTTTGACTACGGTTTTAACGAATTTGCTGAAACCAGCATCGTTCCCGCGGTCCCCCCTGATGGACGGGCGTACTTGATTCAGGATGTTTTGAATCAGCACCAGGATTTGAACTTAAAGCGGCTGCTCCTTAAAGGGATGAACCCGCAGGAAATAGTGATTGATTATGAAACGGTGGACAATGATCCTTTAAAAGAGCCGGATCTGCTTGTTAAACTGTACCTGAACAGCTCAAGCAGCCTGATGTATGCCGATCTGGGTACAATATACCTCGTCAATTCTTCTCCCAAGCCGGTTCAGGATACTGGGGGCGGCACGGTCCTGAAGGTCTTAAAAATACTGGCAATTGTCGTACTAAGTGTTGTCGCCATTCTGTTTATGATCAGATGGTTCTTCAAACTGCGCAAACTACGCAAAAAGTGCAATAACCGCAATAAACTCAGGATGTCAGATTTTTCGCAAAGACGTTCAAAATAAATTATTAGAATATTGCCTTAATGCTTCAGTTTATCTCCCAGGTCGCGCCGGTCGATATGACGCGGCGGCTCCTCAAACCAGCCGTTTTCTATCATGATATTCAAGCCATCCTCTGCATAATTGGCCGATTCCATGATTAGCCTGGCAAAGGCGGTGCCCAGGTCGTGCCTGGTGCTGGAAGCCATAGAGGTGGCGTAGTCTCCTATCCCGGTCTGGGACAGGGCTATTACATGGTTCATCATCAACCTTTCTGAGAAGGGCGAAACAGTTGAATCGGTCACTGCCTCCCCACCATGCGACGGCAGTGGAAGGTTTTCTTTTTCCATAACGGCAGTGAAAATGTCAATGTGCTTTCTGGCGATAGCCAGTCCTCTATCCAGAAAGGATCTCACCTGCTCTGATTTTGCGACCTGGCGGAAGCCGGTCAAAAGCTCCGCGGCCACCTCGTTGTTTCTATACCCCAGGAAAAGCTGTTCGATTTCTACAGCTAGCAGGGGACGGCGCTCACCCAGGAAACCACGCAGGAAGCTCTGCCGGTCAACATAATCTTTCTCCCCGGATGTACTAATAAAAGGCGGACGGATGTATAACCCCTTTTGCAGCATCAACTCACAAAAAGTGTTGAAATATCTCATCGTTGCTTCCAGGCTTTTGGTATAAAATTCGCGCACATCGGCTCGGGCAGCGGCGGCCAGGTTCATCCCGCTATTGGATACATCTATCTGAGACATGGTGAAGGTGTAGTAATAATAGAAAAGGTCCGAGTATAGCCGGGGAGCCTTGAGATCAACGTCTTCTTCACTGAATCCCAGAGGCAGGGGATAGGCCTCGCTTTTTAGCAACTCGGTGGCCTGCCTGATTCGCGTATCTAGCATTGCGAAGCCATCATTGAAAATTTGCAGGAGGTAGGAATCATCTAAATGACTGGCGTAGTGCTGATATATGCACTTTAGCATCGTGTAATAGGACAATGAGCGCCATAGCCTGCCCAGCTCGGCGCTGGTGAGAGGCGCGTCGTGAGATACCCCCATTTCCCAGCCCTCGGTATTCTGAAGAAATGGTTTCTCCATTTACATTCCTCCATGGTTTTTGATTAGCTTTCCTTATCTTTTGCCTGTTCATGCCCCAATCTGGTTCATAGGTTGAACCTTTTAAACAAAAAAAAGCTATTCCCGGCTGTAGGGAGTAATAATTACAATTTCGCCACCCGCTCCCCGCAATTGAACGCGGGCCTGTTCGGTGGGATAAGCGGTGGATAGAGCTACAGAAGCTCCCGGACTGCCGCACGCTTCAAGCGAATGCCACGGTCCGGCTGCTTTAAACTTCGCTCCTGCTCCCACCTCAAGCCTGGCTTCAACCCTGGTCGAAGAAGAGGTGTTGTGCAGCAAAAAGGTAGCCAGGCGATGGGGGCTCAAATCAATGGGCGCGCATGCTGCATTGGGCCTGGCCGGTGGGCCTGGTATAAGCAGGTTTTGCCGATCATAGATGCCCAGCAACCCCAGATCCAGATCGATGGTCAGCCTGGGTCCGGCATAGCTGAATGTATAATTCGGACTCCAAAATCTGAACAGGCTGTTTTCGAGTTCATTACCGGCCAGCTGCACACCATAGTTGGGAACTGAACCATCAACCCACCCTCTAACCAGATCGCCCAGTTCGATGCTTATCGAACCATTGGAAGCGGATGGGGCGATATAAACCGATCCATCCCAAACCCTGTCAAAGCCGCCGGGACTTGTACTGGGCTGGTTTATCCAGTTCACGACACCTTGAGACCAGCGGTTGAAGAGGCGTTGAACCCGGATATGAGCCCCCCCCATGCCAACCTGGTTGTTATACATGTTCACATTTAACCACGCGTTATGAATGGGGGCAACGAGCGGAATGTTGTCTAAATTGAATTGTAGCAGGGAGCGGTAAATGTCTCCCTCTTGCATAAAACGCCCTGCGAACAAGGCGTTGCTGGAGGAGAAATTTTGCTCAGGATACCATGAACTGATGTAAGTACTCAGGCTGGGCCTTAATGTAATCGCTGTCATTTCGTGCTCCCCCTTACCGGATGGCCCTAAAGTTTAACCGCGTCCCCCTAAAACTTTCCTCAAGGACCAGTTGGCGGATCATATACCATTCTATTGATGAAAATCCGCAAAGGTTCACCCCGGGCTTTTAGAAATTATGAGCCAGCCCACCCTGCTTTTCATATTTCATCAGCGAAAATACTGGGTAGGGATTAAAGGCATGGTATGTCAAAATGCCTGAACCTGCCGTATAAATATCTAGAGGACCTTTTGATGAAGGCTAAACCGGCGGGGGACGTGCGGGGACCACTGCATAAACAATTGGGCTTTAGGGAGTTCCAAAGCCCGGTTGCCCAATGGTTTGCGAATTGTTGGAATTTTGGCTGTACTTCAAACCGAAGCTTTTGAAGAAAGGAGCAAAAATGAAATTTCTCTTTACCACCACCTTTCCTCTGGTTACACATGGACTGGGAAAGGCTCTTCAGGAATGCGGGCATGAGGTGGAAATGCTGGATATGCAGTCACTGTATCAAAACGACCCCGGGTGTTTACAGGCTATTATAGCGAGTGTCAAACCTGAGTTTGTAGTCAGTGAAGGAGGATGGTGGCAATTCTGGGACATATTGGTCGAGATCCTGGCTGAACTTGATATTCCCCATATTTACTGGGCTCGCGAAGATCCCCCTTTCTTTGAATCGCTGTCTCTTCCTTACAGCCGAAATTGTAGAATGGTGTTTACCACCGCCCAGGAGTGTCTTGATCTATACAATGCTCATGGAGTTGAGGCGCATTTGCTGATGTTTGCTTGCCTTCCGTCCTTTCATTACCGTGTAAAGGCAGATCCGAGATTAATGTGCGACCTGATGTTTATCGGCACCAATTTCGGCCGTTTTGATGCTCGGGAACGGGGGATAGATACCATCCTGAGACCTCTGGTGGAAAGAAAGCTCAGTGTAAAAATTTACGGAAATGAATGGTGGGTTGATGCGAGTCGGAGGTTTTTCATTGATTCCAATTTCTACGGTGGGTGGTTGGACTATGAACAGACCCGAACCGCCTATGCTTCTAGCAAGATCGTCCTGGGAATACATTCGGTTGATAATTCCCCGACCATGATGAGTATGCGTACCTTCGAAATTTTGGGCTGCGGGGCTTTCTACTTAACCCAATGGACGCCCGCTATAGAAAACTTGTTTGAAAACCACAAACACCTGGTCTGGTCGAAAAGCCCGGAGGAAACTCTGCACCTTGCCGCTTACTATCTTTCCCGCCCGAAGGCCCGAGAGAAAATTGCCCGACAGGGTCAGGCCGAGGTGTATAGCAAGCACACCTATAACCACAGGGCCCAGGATATGATTCGAGTACTAGAGGCAGTAAAAGCCGGATAATAAGAGGACTATCCAGGCCCGGTAAACAGACCGGGGGAGCTCTCATTTTCCTATGACACGGTGACTTTCATGATCCAGGCGGTGATTACGGCAATGAAGATAATGCTCTTAGTCGATCAATTGCATTTCGGCGGACTTGAGAATCATATTGCTTTGTTTGTAAACGGGCTGCTGACCAGGTCCCATCAGGTCTTTCTGCAGTCAATGAGCATTTCGCCTTACTATTTAGCCAAGATAAAAAGCAGGGATGAGGCTTTTCAATATTTCATCGGGGAAAATGACCTTTTACAGAAGGCGGCTGTTTTTGATCCGGATATCATTCATGCCCACCCCTTTGACTCGATATACAGGGGCTGTAAGCTGGCCGGAGAGCTGCGTAAGCCTTTAATCGTGACCATTCACGGCTTGTATGACCATTTTATTGATAGATCGCCTCAGGGGTATGAAATCAGCCGGAGTATAAGCCGGATCATAGCGGTCGACCAGGGGGTTGTTGATTTTTTATCAAAACGCGCGGCTGAGCCGGAAAAGGTAACCATTATCCGGAACGGCCTGGATTTCAGCCACTTCTATCCGCTGGCCAGGACATCCTGTAAAATGGGGATTTATGGCCTAAACCCGGACTGGTTCACCATTGCTTACGTAAGCCGGTTTGCTGATGAAAAAGGACTGGTCGTCTTTAAGCTGCTGGATTTGGCTCCGGCAATAGCAGGCGAATTGGGCGGACTGAATCTCATGCTAGTCGGCGATGGACCTCATATGCCTGACGTAAAAGAAAAAAGCCAGTTTTTGTGCGCCAACCATCCTGGACTCAAAATTTCCATGGTGGGTATGCAAATGGATGTACGGCCCTTCCTGGCCATGGCCGACCTGGTGGCATCCTGCGATATGGCAGCCACGGAGGCCATGGCCTGTAGTAGGCCGGTTCTGGCTGCATTTCCTAAGGGCCTATACGGGATCATAAATAAAGATAACTTTGATGATATTATTTACCGGCGCTGCGGATATGTAGAGGTACTGCCCAATAATGAGGTCGTGAAGCAGATCAAAGCTTTAGCCGGTGATAAGGAATACTGGCATAGCTTGTCCAGGGAAAGCTGTGCAATAGTGCACGACAAATACAAAATCGAGGATGCTATAACCCGGCTCGAGGAGATATATTATCAGTGTATTGGCAAAAGCCAATAAATTGGATCATCCCTGCAGCTTTCCCCGGGTTTTTTGATGGTGGGCATGCTTAAAACAAGAAAGCAGTAATAGAATTGACGGTATTAAAAAGTCCAATGGGATTGCGGCAATGCCTACCCGGTTGAGCCACAAGAATTGCTTGAACTCATGGAAAGTGGGAAAAGCAAAAATGGCCGTGACGATAATCAGGACACCTATTGGCGCTATGAATGGTCGATAGCTTTTTTTACTGAACAATTGTTGTATTGAAACCGCGGCTATAAAGTAATAGATGGAAATAGTTAAAAAACTTACACTTATCCATGCGAATATAAAGAGCATGTCAAAGTGGGGAATAGATGGTAAAATGGTAATCTGTTGAAAAGTAAAAAAGAAGGGATAATTTATGGAGGTAGTCTCATAAGGCCCTAGAACTCCAACTATTATGGTGGCCACCAATATGGTAGCCGCACCCGCAATAGCTATTGATATCAATAAATTTCTTTTAGCCCGGACTTTTTCGTTCAGCATGGGAATTAGCATAAGCAGCGAAGAAGCCATTCCCAATGAGGGCAATTCAAGCAAGGCTTCATTTAATAAATATTTAAAATCATGTTTTAATGGTAATGAAGGTAAATAGTCGGCATTGGGATAGCTGGCAATTATTCCGAAAATAATCACGATTAGAATAAAGGGAACGATGAGCTCGGCAAAGCGGCCAATCGAACTCAAGCCTGTAAACAGGGCGTAGGCAGCCGTCAATATGATTACTCCTAAATAGATTGAAATGGGCAGTGTCTCCAAAGTGTAATTCAAAAGAAGTTCCGCGAAATCACGGGCTGAAACCGAAGCCATCAGTATAAAGAAACCGATATAGATGAAGCCCAAAAACCTTCCCGTCCACCTACCCAGGATCTGCTGACTGTATTGAATAAGGGTTTGAGAAGGGTATCTGAGGGCGAGCGCTATAATGATATAACCGCCCATCAGTCCCATGATGGCGGCCAGGGAAGCCGAAATCCAAACATCGTGTTTGGTCCCGCCAAACACCAACAGGGGCATATTTCAAATGACCGGCATGAGTAAAAGGCCGCTTGTAATCATAACCGCCTGGTATTGACTTAAACGTTCTTTCAAATTCCTGGACCTTTCTGATGATATTTCCTTGCTAGTATTCCTGGAGCTTACGTGCTATATTCGTAGAAAAGTTCAATTATCTCTTCGCTAATCAAGCATAAATGTGCGAGTTAGCATCTTCCCCCGGCTTGTTTAGGGCGATAAAATGGCAGGGGATTTCATGGGTATACACCGGTTGGGATCGCGGAATCAAGGAGGTTAAGCGCATGAAAGTAGTGGGAATTAACGGAAGTGCAAGGAAAGACGGCAATACGGCCATACTTATCCGTAGGGTCTTTGAAGAACTTGAAAATGAGGGTATTGAAACAGAACTGATTCAACTGGCCGGGAAAAAGATCAGGGGATGCACCGCCTGCATGAAATGCCGGGAAAATCTAGACAAGCACTGTTCGGTGAAGAACGATTACTTTAACCAGTGCTTCGATAAAATGCTGGAAGCGGACGGGATAATACTGGGATCCCCCACCTATTTTTCGGATATGACCGCAGAAATGAAGGGGCTTATTGACCGGGCTGGCTATGTAGCCCTGGGCAACGGCCAGCTGTTGAAACGAAAGGTGGGTGCGGCCGTATCTGTTGCCAGACGGGCAGGAGCTATTCATACGGTTGATTCCATAAACCACCTGTTTTTTATCAGCCAGATGATCGTGCCCGGTTCAAGTTATTGGAACATCGGCATCGGGCGGGAAAAAGGCGAGGTGTTAAACGATCTGGAAGGGATGAAAACGATGGAGGTGCTGGGGCAAAATATGGCCTGGCTGTTAAAAAAGTTGCATCAGCCGGAATAATAGATAAACATGATTACTGGCACCGGGGAATATTGTTCTGATTTAATATAAAGGAGAGCTCTTTTAGAAGAAATCTGGTTCGGCATTCTAATCCGGTTTTAATAAATACCTGCTATACTTGATAGTGGTTAATGAACACTAGGGTGGTGATAAAAATCGGCTTCTCCTGGATAAAAACATCGGGAAAAATGTTGGGCAGCTACCTGAGCCTGGGAATGATTATGGGTTTGGCTTGTTTCATATTGTTTTATAACCTGGCCGAGGACCTGCTGGAGCAGGTGTTGGGCCAATTTGACCAGAACATCGCAGCCTCTATAACAATTTATAACAGCCCCCGGGTAACCGAGTTTATGAAACTGCTGACTGACATGGGATCGGCCGCAGTCATGATCGGTTTGGCCCTGCTGGTCATCGCTGGTTTAGTATATTATAAGAATTTATACTGGGATGCCGGGATGCTGACTATAGCGCTCAGCGGTGCGTTCCTCATGAATTACCTGCTGAAACTGGCTTTTCACCGTCCCCGGCCTGACATAATGAGCCTGGTGCAAGCCAGCGGATACAGCTTCCCCAGTGGTCACGCCATGGCTTCTTTGGCATTTTACGGAATGCTGGCTTTTTTGCTGTGGTCGTATTTTAAAACAAGTAAAATGGTTTATATGGGCATTTTGGTTCTCATTCTGCTGGTACTGGGAATAGGAATCAGCCGGATATATTTAGGTGTCCACTATCCCAGCGACGTCCTGGCCGGCTATGCGGCGGCTGGAGTATGGCTTACCGGCTGCATCATGGCGCTAAATACCCTGAAATCAAATCGGAGAATAGATGCGGTATGACTTTACCATAATACACGGTCATAAACGCGGCTACTGGAAGACATAAAAGCTTATTAAGTAGTAATATTTGATATAGTTAACCAATATTTGGGGACCGGCCTGGGATTAATCTTGAAAGGATCATATTGAGTGGATATCTTACTAACTGCAGCCGATTTTGTTATAAACCTGGATCACCATCTCATTGAAATAATCCATAAATACGGAGTGTGGGCTACCTTAATCCTGTTTCTGGTTATCTTTTGCGAAACGGGTCTGGTGGTAACTCCATTTCTGCCCGGGGACTCCTTCCTTTTCGTTATCGGTTCCCTGGCTGCCAGTGGTGATATCAATATTGTCCTGATTACTATTGTTCTGATGACGGCCGCCATAACCGGCAACATGGTCAACTACCAGATCGGTCGCTTTATAGGGCCCAAAGTCTTTGAACGAGAAAAGTCCAGACTTTTTAAGAAGGAATACTTGATACGGACCCAGCAATTCTACGAACGCCATGGAGGAAAAACCATAATCATCAGCCGGTTTATTCCTATCATAAGAACATTTGCCCCCTTTGTAGCCGGCATCAGCAAGATGCATTACGGGCGATTTGCTGCATATAACCTGATTGGGGGGACCTTGTGGGTCTTGCTCTTTATAGCGGGAGGGTATTTCTTTGGCAATATTCCTTTTGTGGAACAGAACTTTACCATGGTGATCTTTGGAATCATTATTATCAG
>JBDKUE010000096.1:0-5259 GCA_039679855.1 Syntrophomonas sp. | reverse complement strand
TGTTATTTAAGCAAAAGGGGAGTATAGTAATGACTGGCAAATCACGCATCGACAACATTTCACCATTCATTGTCATGGAGGTGCTGGAAAAGGCGCAGTCCATGCAGGCTTTAGGGGAGGATGTCATTCATCTTGAAGTAGGGGAGCCGGATTTTCCCACCCCCGAACCGGTCAAAGAAGCAGCCTTGAAAGCCCTGCGCGATGACGATACCCACTATACCCACAGCCTGGGCAAGCTCTCCTTGCGGGAAGAAGTGGCTGCATATTATCACAAGCGGTTCGGAGTGGATATTTCGCCTGAGCAAGTGATCATTACCATGGGCACCTCACCGGCTATGCTGCTGGTTTTCGCAGTGCTTGCCGAAAGAGGGGAGGAAATAATTCTTCCCAACCCCTATTACGCCTGTTACCCTAATTTCATTCACTTCCTGGACTCCTGTCCCTCCTACGTGGAAGTTAATGAAGAGGACGGTTTTCAATACCGGGTTGAAGATATCAAGGCCTGTATGGGACAAAGGAGCAAGGCTATCCTGGTAAACAGTCCAGCCAACCCCACCGGGATGGTATGCACTGCGCCCCAGCTCAGGCAGCTGGCCGATCTGAGCTTGCCAGTAATAGCTGATGAAATCTACTCAGGCCTGGTCTACGAGGGAGAAGAACACAGCATCCTAGAATTTTCGGACAACGCTTTTGTAATAAACGGTTTTTCCAAACTGTTCGCCATGACCGGATGGCGGCTGGGCTATGTGATCGCCCCCCGCCAGTATATACGCCCCATGCAGATCCTGCAGCAAAACCTCTTTATCTGCGCGGCTTCCTTTGCTCAAGAGGCTGGTATAGCCGCCCTGCGCTCCTGCCATAATGAAGTGGAGCAGATGAAAGACATTTACAACCAGCGCCGCTTGTACCTGCTAAGCAGGCTGCGCGAGATGGGTCTGGCTACTAAAAGCGCTCCAACCGGGGCTTTCTATGCCCTGGCCAACGTCAAGCATATCAGCATGGATTCCTACCATCTGGCCTTTGACATATTGGAGAATGCCCGGGTGGCAGTAACCCCCGGAATTGACTTCGGCAGCAACTGCGAAGGCTACATCAGGCTATCATATGCCAATTCGCTGGATAATATAAAAGAAGGCCTGAACCGCTTGGACAGTTATTTAAAAAGCCTATGATTACGTTAGCTTAGAGCAGGAAAGCCGCGGGGGTGAACCTCCCGTGGCTTCAGGGTGTCGATAAAGTATTAATAAGGCAAGGATATAATGAGCGTTTAAGATTGCCACGCCTTCGGCTCGCAATGACAACTTGCCTATATTGGGTCATTGCGAGGAGCGAAGCGACGCGGCAATCTTAAGCCTTGAATCACGGTTAAACTATTTTGACAGTCTGAAGCCGCGGGAGGTTGAGCCCCGCGGCTTTTTAGATTCCCGGGAATTAATTCGCTTTTATTTGGGAGGTTTGTATCGTCAAATACTTATCAAAACTGATCGCCCCGCTGGTGTCAGGCAGCGTCACTTTGGCCCCGTAGTCGTAATATTCCAGGCTGTTGGTTCCCTGCATGTTCATATTCAGGGTGCCACTGGTGCCGTTGTTCTGGGCCGGAATTGGCATGTTCATCTGCACATCCATAATTCCGTCGCCGTAGCGGGCTAAATAGGTATCGGGATCAACCCAGATTTTTATCTTCATATTCATCTTCATGCTTTTCATCATCTCGTTCATCACATTCTGGAATTCCTGGTTGTCTGATGCGGTCGTGGTGGGCATCATCTGGTTTAACTGACCAATGACTCCTTTAAACATATTGCTGAAGGTCTCGGAATCAATGGTGCTTTCTATGATCCAGTAGTCTTCACCCTGCCTATTTTTATCATTGTCAAAGGACATAATGACCTGGTTTTTTTGCAGCTCGGTAATCATGCCCTGCAGGTCCTGAAGACTGCCCTGATTCTGCATCATATCTTTTAAATTCAACCCATTTAAGTCCATCTCGACCCATTGGCCGTCAGGCATCTTCATATACATCCGGTCTGTCATTACCAGCTCCATGGTTTGGTCAGTTACAGCCGGTTTGGCAGCCGCCAGGGCGCCACCATCCATTTTGATATTTATATTCATATAAGCCTGAATCGGGTTTTGTGAAAAAGAACCACTTATTTTTTCTGCTATATTCATGTTCATTTTTTCAGGAGTGCCAGATGGCAAACCGGCTGCGGTCATGTCCATAGTAATATCCTGAGTGCCCTTGAACCTGTAAGTGTTGAGGGATTTGTATTGGTTCATATATTTATCCATGACTTCTTGCGGGCTTAAACCCTTTCGGGTTTCTTTATAAACAACATTAATGCGTTCCTGTTCAGCATTGCAGGAAATGGAAGCACCCAAAGCCTCGCAGATGGAAGACAGAGGAACCATGACTTTATTATCAATTACCTGAGGAGCGATATAGAGAGTAAGGGGAGCATCGTTCAGGGTGGCCTCCAAATTGTCGATTTGCATTACCAGCGTTCTATCATTTTCTACCACTCGGATTGTTCCATTTTCAACTGCGACATCGGCCCCGAAAAGTAAAGCAATAGTATCCGTGGATACCAGGCCCCGACCGTCAACCACCAGCACCGGGTTTGCAATTCCAGCCTTAATATCATTGAGGGTAAGCGAAAAGTCGGCCAGGGCCGGGGACGCAAAAAGGGCCAGCATGACCAGGGTAGATAATGTTAGGGTCAACATTCTTTTCAAGATAAAAAACCTCCCAACCATGTTTAGTTGTCAATAATGAACTTCATATACATTATTATACATCAACAAGCAACTATTATAAATATTACTGTAAATTAAATCCCGCTAATTCGGACTTTTACTAAAAACAGTTCAATCAGGAATTATATTGGATAACGGCTAAACATGTTACACTTGACACTCTATTTTTTGATAAATAAACTTATGAGAGAAGCCTAAAAAAGTAAGATCGGGAGAGGAGTAAGAGTATGGTAAGTATCACAGTAAACGGCTTTGAGATTGCGGTTCCCGAAGGGACAACCGTAATGAAAGCCTGTGCTGCAGCAGGGTTCGACCTTCCCTCGCTGTGCACCCATCCAGACCTCAAGGTAAAAGACAACTGCAAGGTGTGCACAGTGGAGATCAATGGAGAGTTGAAGACCGCCTGTTCTGTTGAAGCAGCCAATGGCATGACTGTCAAGACTTTCAGTCCGGCAGCCCTCAAAGCCAAAATCGACAGCCTGAAGAGAATTCTCCAGGTTCATCCCCAGGACTGCTTGAACTGCGCTCGCAACCAAAAATGCGAATTGCAGACTCTGGCAGAGACATTCATTATCCGCGACGTTGTGAACAAACCGTTTCTACAGCCTAAAGACACCTCTACTCCGTCACTGGTCCGCGACCCCTCCAAATGCACCCTCTGCCTGCGCTGTGTTGAGATGTGCAACGACATCCAGACCGTAGCCGCCCTGGAAGTTGTAAACGGAGTTCCCCGTACTGTCGACGGACTTCCGCTTATCCAGACCAAGTGTGTAATGTGTGGACAATGTGCCCTGGTATGCCCGGTAGGTGCTATTGTCGAGAATGAACAGCTCGACGAGTTCCTGGCTGCAGTGGCCGACCCGGACAAGATCGTGGTTACCCAGATCGCTCCGGCCGTGCGCGTAGCTATCGCTGAAGAACTGGGCATGAAGACCGGCAGCCTGGACATGCTTAAATTTGTCGCAGGTTTAAGAACCCTGGGCTTTGATCGCGTTTTCCACACCAACTTTACTGCTGACCTGACCATCCTGGAAGAGGGCAATGAGCTGCTCAAGCGCTTAAAAACCGGTGGAACCCTGCCGATGATAACCTCCTGCAGCCCCGGCTGGATCAACTTCATTGAGACCTTCTTCCCTGATCAATTGGATCACCTGTCCACCTGCAAATCTCCCCAGCAGATGTTTGGCGCCCTGGTAAAAACCTACTGGGCTGAGAAGATGGGGGTCGACCCCTCCAAGATTTATTCCGTATCCATCATGCCCTGTACCGCCAAAAAATTCGAGGCTGCCCGCCCCGAAATGAATGCCAGCGGATACCAGGATGTGGATCTGGTTTTAACCACCAGAGAAATAGGCAAGCTCTTCAAGATCGGCGGTCCCGATTGGGATCAGCTGGAGCCCAGTCAGTTTGATTCACTGCTGGGAGCCTACACCGGTGCCGCAGTCATCTTCGGTGCTTCCGGTGGAGTTATGGAAGCCGCCTTGAGGACCGTTTATGAAGTTGTAACCGGCAACAAGCTGGAAGATGTCAACTTTACCATGGTGCGCGGATTCCAGGGTATGAAAGAAGCCGAAGTGGATCTGGCTGGAACCAAGGTTAAAGTGGCTGTAGCCAACTCGCTGGGCAGCGCCCGCAAAATTATGGATGAAATAAAGGCAGGCACCTCTCCTTATCACTTTATCGAAGTAATGTGCTGCCCCGGCGGATGCATCGGCGGTGGCGGACAGCCGATTCCTTCAACCATTGCCAAGAAGGTTGAGCGCATCGATGCTATCTATGAAGAAGATGCCGGACTGCCCATCCGTAAATCCCATGAAAATCCGGAAGTCGTAAAAATTTACGAAGACTTTCTGCATGAGCCTCTGGGACATAAATCTCACGACCTGCTTCATACCCATTATCATCCCACCGGCAAATAATTAAATGACAAAAGGGGCTGTCTTTAAGGGACAGCCCCTCTCTTCTTTTTCTGGTATTATTCTTAAGGGCAGTCAGTCCTTTTTAAGCAGAATCATCGGCCTGCTTCATTATCAAGGCCCGGCAGCTGGCGGTAACCGTCCCGTCAGGCAGCCTTATTTCGGCCATGGTTTCATATCGTTTTTCACCAGCTCGTTTTATCCAGCCGACCACTCGCAGGGGCTGACCGGTAGGGGTGGGCTTATGGTAATGAATATTTAAACTGCCGGTTACAAACACCCGGTCATCCATCAGGAATCGGTCTTTTTCCTCCAGGGCAATGGCTCGGAAACTTGTTTCGTCCAACAAAGCAGCCACAATCCCTCCATGAGTGACACCCGGGTAACCGTTATAGAACGATGCAACTTCCACATCTGTCCAAACCAGTCCCTGCTCGAAATCGCTGAACCAGGTAAGCTTCATGCCATGTGGATTTTCCACCCCGCACAGGAAGCATCCGAGGGAGCTTTTCTGTTCCTGCATATTCCGCTCTCCTTTAACCCAAGTTTTTAATTTATTATCCTCTATAAATTCCGGCTGTCAACC
>JBDKUE010000052.1:0-3510 GCA_039679855.1 Syntrophomonas sp. | reverse complement strand
CTGCCCAATGCCGAAGCCATACTCCTCTTTGAAGTTGACGGCAACCCTCCCAGCGTTGAGTATGAGGGCCAGGTAATCAAAGAAGTTGTCGGCAAAAGGGCCAGGACTATAGAGTGGTCCACCGAATCCAAACGCATGGCCCAGCTGTGGGAAGGACGCAGCATCACGGCTACTGCGGCGGCCCGGGTGCGTAAAGACGGCAGCCGCATTTTTGCCGGAGAAGATATCAGCGTTCCCCTGTCCCGGGTAGCCGACACCCTGCGCGCCATTCGCGCCCTGGGTGAAAAATACGGTATTAAAGTTGTCAATTATGGGCATATTGGCGATGGCAATGTGCATACCGCCCCGGTAATCAACCCCGAAATCCCTGAAGAAGTGGAAAGGGTCATGAAGCTGGTTGATGAAATCCACCTCTTAGCCATCGAACTGCAGGGCTCTACCACCGGCGAACACGGGGTGGGAGCGGTCAGACGCCCCTATGCCCCGCTGGAGCACGGCAAGGCGGTCGAATACATGCAGGGTATAAAAAAGGTTTTTGACGACAAGGGCATTATGAACCCGGGCAAGCTGTTTTAACCGGGAAGGAGATAGTTAATGGATTTCAAACAATTACCTCCGGTAAAAGAACAGATCATGAAATGCGTGCGCTGTGGCAAATGCCGAAGTGTATGCCCCATTTTTGCCGAGGTTGGCAATGAGACCGTCGCTCCCCGCGGCCATGTCTTTATGGTGGGAATGCTGCGCGACGGGAAAGTTGAACCTTCTTTGGAGGTTGCCGAGCGCCTGACCAACTGCCTGATGTGCGAAACCTGCAGCATCAACTGCCCTTCCGGCATCGACATTCATGAATTGAACGCCGCGGCCCGGTCCTATATATATGGTAAAAACCCCAGTTTGAGCAGGGGATTTGTCTTTGACACTCTATGGACCAAGCCGGGTATGCTAAAAGCCTCCACCCGGATGATGCACACCGCCCAGAAGCTGGGTCTGCAGTCATTGGCCCGCAATCTGGGTATGATGCGCATCCTGCCCGGAGATTTATCCAAGGCCGAAGGCATTTTGGATTCACTGCCGCGCCGCACCGCCCGGAGTGTGCTTTCCGAAGTCAACCCGGCCAGGGGGGCCAAGAAGTATACTATAGGCTATTTTTTAGGCTGCGCCACCGATCTTATCAATCCATCGGTAGCCATAGCGGCGGTTGATGTTTTAACCCGAAACGGCTGTGAAGTAGTTATTCCGTCCGCCGCCAAGTGCTGCGGTCTTCCCCATATAGCCAACGGCAAGATGGATACCGCCCGGGAACTGGCCGCCCACAATGTAAAGCTGTTTAATAAATATAATTTTGACTATATTATTACTGACTGCGCCTCCTGTTCATCGGCCTTGAGCCTTAAGAACATGGAGTTCCTGGCGGGCGGCCCTTTGCATATGGAGGAGGCTCATGCCTTTGCTGACAAAGTGATGGACCTTACTCAATTCCTGGCTGAAAAACTGGAACTCAGCCTGCCGCCGTCAAGTGTTGAGCCAATTAAAGTAACCTATCATGACCCCTGCCACCTGGCCAACGCCCAGGGCATCAAGCAGGCTCCCCGGGATCTGTTAAAACTTATACCGGGGCTGGAACTGGTGGAGATGGATCTGGCCAACCGCTGCTGTGGAGGTTCGGGAACCTTTGCCCTGACCCATTATGACCTTTCCATGAAGGTTTTAGATAAAAAGATGGCCAGCGCCATGGCCACCGGAGCCCAATATATAGCGACCTGCTGCCCGAGCTGCACCATGCAGCTTCGCTACGGAATCAAGCGCAGCAATTGGGATGCCAGAGTTATCCACCCGGTGGAACTGTTGAGTCTCTACTACCAGAAGATGGCCAAGAGCGCCTGATAGGAGTATCTCCCAACGGGGGGGCAGTATGGGGAAACGGCTTAACAAGTTGATTTTTCGAAAAGTCCGGGATGCCAACCTCAAATACCATCTGGTGGAGGATGGCGATAGAATAGCGGCGGCTATGTCCGGTGGAAAAGACAGCCTGACTATGCTCTATTTTCTGGACCTGCTGCGGCGCTTTACCCCCTTAAAATTTGATATAGTACCGGTATATATAGATCTGGGGTGGCAGAACGAGACTGCTCCCCTTTTTGACTTTTGTCAGCAGTTGGGCTATAACCTCGTAACTGAATATACCAATATTGGCCGGGTGGTTTTTGACCTGCGCCAGGAGAAAAATCCCTGTGCACTTTGCTCCAACTTGCGCCGGGGTTGTATGAGCCGGGTGGCCAGAGCCCATCGGTGCAACAAAGTTGCCCTGGGGCATCACCTGGATGATGTGGTTCACACCCTTTTTATGTCCATCCTCTACGAAAGCCGTTACAAGGTCTTCAAGCCCAGCACCTATTTAGATCGCAGCGACATCACCTTGATCAGGCCATTGATATATGTAAAAGAGTCTGAGATCATCAACTTTGTCGATAGCATGGGCTTAAAACCGGTTTTTAACCGCTGTCCGGCTGACGGCAGCAGCAAGCGCAGTGAAGTGCAGCAAACCCTGGACCTTATTGAACAGCGCCATCCGGGAGCCAGACAGAGTTTTCTGTCAGCATTGGAGAATGTTGACCGGGAGAGCCTGTGGGTTGACTGAAGAACATGTGTTTTGCTAAATGATTTCATGCTATAATAAGCCAAAGATGTTTAAGGAGGGTGCCAAATGGGCAATGATACGGACCTTAACCAGCGCCAGAGCCAGATCCTTGACTATATCAAAGAAAAGATAAAAACCAGCGGCTATCCACCATCGGTCCGAGAGATCGGGCAGGCGGTCGGTTTGAAATCGAGCTCCACCGTGCACGCTTACCTATTACAGCTCGAAGGAAAGGGCTTTTTGAGGAGAGACCCCACCAAACCCCGGGCTATCATTCCCACCGGAGAAGCCCAGGAGCCGCCGGCCGAGGCCCTGGCCCTGCCGGTAGTCGGCAAGGTGGCGGCTGGCACGCCCATACTGGCAGAACAAAACATAGACGCTTATTTGCCGGTGCCGATCGATTTCTTAGGCAAAGGTCATCATTTTGTGTTAAAGGTTCAAGGCGATAGCATGATCGAGGCCGGGATTTTTGACGGCGACTACCTTATTGTCAAAGAGCAGGCCGACGCCTCCAATGGTGAAATAGTAGTGGCCTTATTGGATGACGAAGCAACGGTTAAGCGCTTTTATAAACGGGAGGGTTATGTGGAACTTAAACCCGAAAACCAGGCCATGGAACCTATTATCGCGGCAAATGTGAAGATAGCAGGTAAAGTGGCCGGCCTGTTGCGCCGCATGTAAGCAAACCAAAAGAATATATCAGCCATTTAAGAAGCCCGTTCATTAAGCTGAACGGGCTTTAGACTGTCAAAATAGTTTAATCGTGATTCAAGGCTTAAGATTGCCGCGTCGCTTCGCTCCTCGCAATGACCCTATATAGGCTAATTGTCATTGCGAGCCAAAGGCGTGGCAATCTTAAACGCTCTTATATC
>JBDKUE010000001.1:0-4068 GCA_039679855.1 Syntrophomonas sp. | reverse complement strand
TCTTGACCATTTCCAGTATTTCATAATCCGGCACCAGGCCAAAGTCCATAACAACATTGATTTCATCTAATATAACCATGTCGTATTCGCCGCTTGCTATGATCTCTTTAGCCTTTTCAAAACCCTGCTGAGCCAGTTCCATATCCACTGTAGCCGGATCATCCCGCATTACAAAACTATCCAGTCCGAACTGGTAAAGCGTTATGGTCGGCAGGTACTTCCTTACTGCCAGCACTTCTCCATAGGCTCTCCCTTTCATAAACTGGATAATGCACACTTTATATCCCTGTCCGGTAGCCCGCAAGGCCTGCCCGAAGGCAGAGGTGGTTTTACCTTTTCCATCACCTGTAATAACAATAACCAGACCTTTGTTAGTTCCACTGTCACTGAACTTATCAATGGGCAAACTTATCACCTCCTTTGCAATAATGATATCTATTTAGGAATGGCTGCTTGATTAAAGTAACCTTGCATTCCCAATCAAGAGATGAGGACCCGCATTTTTCAAAGCATTTAAATTACTATTGTATGGATTTTAGCGGACTAAAAACGTTGCATGTTTAAACAAAAGAAGGTTTTAAGAACAGGTGGTAGATAGAGACGAAATACCTTTAAGGCGATATGGTGCCGTAATTATTCTTGGATTTAAGGGTGCAAATCCAACTGCAGTTCACACCGACGGGGTTTTGACAAACAACAAAAGCCCCTCCAAAAGGGGCTCATGGCTCTCAAGTGCAGTACCTGTTATACAATTGTTATGGTCATTTTAAAAATGCCCATGCTTATTATTAGATTATACGGGTTTAAGCGTCCTGTCAATTATCATAAGTCCTTATTATCAAAATGCAGTCTAGGGGCTGAATCAATTAACTCCGAATTATAGGATAAAACAACGTTTTACTTGCCATACCAGTTATTGCCTTACAAGTCAATTTTATTCTGAACTGGAAAAGGGACAGTTTTTGCCCTGGTCTTTCACAGGGTTATACTATCCCTTTCCGGGCTTTCATCTCATGCTGTCCGGATTAAAGTACTATCCTTCCAGAGCGATGCTCATGGTTACAGATCCGGCCGCAGCTGTAAAGTCAATGACCAGGGTTTCAACCAGGCTTACCAGGGCGACTATGTTTTGGCCGCTGATCAGAGTGGGCGGACTCATAGAAACAGAATCGGCATCAAGCCCGGCCACGCTGTTGCCCGCCACCATGTTGGCCAGCTCGCAGAGAGCGCTTTTAGGCATCATGTCCAATACGGCAATCTCCATGCCTCCCATCATGGTCGAAGCTATGTTACGGGCAGTCTGTTCCGGCATGGAAAGTACTATGTTGCCGTTCATCCCTCCGGTCATCCCCAGGAGAATGTTGACATCCTTATCAATTTCCAGGCGTTCCTTCTTACTGAGCCCGCTTCTTTTGAGATCAGACAGTCCCAGCATGCCGGTAACGTTTAGCAGCCCTGATATGAAAGCATTTATAAATTTAATGTCCATACTATTGCGCCCCCTCTACCGCCACATTGACCTTGACCGGGCCGACATCTGTTTTAATTAGCAGTGACGAAGAGTTAACCCGGGCATTGAACATGGTCATCCCCATCCCGGTAAAAACACTGGGCGGGGTCAGGCGAATCTGCAAACCGGGCTGGCTGTTATTGATCTCGGTAATGGCGTTGCCACCGATAATATTGCCCAGTTCCGCTCCTGACAGTAGAACTTCTTCGTCGCCCGCCGATGAATAGGGCTCGCCGGTCATGGCACTGGCCATCTTCATGGCTGTTTCTCTCGGCATATCCAGGATCAGGCGCCCTTTCCACCCTCCGGTGAACCCTATCAGGACGGTGTAGCCCTGAGAGGTAAATTCATCGGTTTCCGGCTCCATACCACCGGTATTTACTTCAAAACCCAGCATGTCTTTCAGGTTTTTAATGGTCGCCTTTACAAAAGGAGCAAGTTGAGCGTTTAACTCCATCTGTGTCACCCCTCTTTACACAATTCTTAAGATTTTTTCTATTATTTCATCCGGTTTGAACGGTTTGGAACAAATATCGTTGATCCCTCTCCGGCGGGCATCGTTGATGATGTCTTCATCACCCATGGCGCTCAGCATAATAATCGGCTGCCCCGGATTTATAGCCTTGATGGCCGATGCGGCATCCAGCCCGTCCATAACCGGCATGGTTACATCCATAGTTATCACATCTGCTTTTACACTTGCGTACATGTCGACCGCCTGTTTGCCATTCCCAGCCTCGGCGATCACCTGGAATCCCTCCGGTTCAAGCGCTTTTTTTATCATCTTACGAGAAACCGGTGAATCATCAACCGCCATAACGGTAATGGCAGTTCCGTCTGCTTTAATTCCTCTCATGCCTTTCCTCTCCCTCCTGAATTAGGTGTATGTTTCAGGAATATTACTAGTTCTCTATTTTACCTGCCTACTGCCTTTACGATTTCCCCTGCTATATCCCAAATTGGCGCAATGACTTCTGCACCTCCCCGCTTAATGGTATCACCGGGCATTCCAAACACAATCGCGCTTTCTTCCGACTCGGCGATAGTCGTTCCACCAGCCTGCCGGATGCGCACCATGCTGTCAGCTCCATCATTGCCCATCCCTGTCATGATAACCCCAACTGTCTGTTTGCCATAAACACCTAAAACTGAATCCATCATCACGCTTACCGACGGAACAAAAAGATGCTCCGGACGGGTGGTCAAGCGGATAACCACATCTCCTCCCGAGTTCTTGACCAAATTCAAGTGTCTTCCCCCGCCTCCGACATAGCAGTATCCAGGCTCAATCTTGGTGCCGGCCCGGGCTTCTACAACCTGCAATTGGCAGGAATCCGACAGCCTTTTAATGTAGGCGGCGGAGAAGTTGGCCGGCATATGTTGCACCAGGAAGAAAGCAGCATTTATATCCCGTGGAATATGGGGAAGAACCTCATATATCATCTTCGGTCCACCAGTGGATATTCCCATAGCAACGGCTTTCATTACCCGGTTGCCGGTAGAGCTTACCCGGGCCCGTCGGCTCAAGGTAGTGGAAGGTTTGCGAGCCAGCCTCTCGGTTACTCGTCTGCTGCCACTACCAACCGCTGCCTTAACTTTGAAGACCAGCTCATCAGCAACCGCCTGCATATCTGAAGATACCGTTCCTCCCGGCTTGCCCACAAAATCAAAGGCTCCCAGTTCCAGGGCTTCAAAGGTAGTCTGTGCCCCTTCCTGGGTAAGAGAAGAGACCATAATTACCGGACAGATCTTTTCGCTCACTATGTACTGGAGAGCAGTTATGCCGTCTTGTTTGGGCATATTGACGTCCATGGTAATAAGATCGGGGTTTAGCTCCCTGGCTTTAACAACAACATCTTCGCCATCCCGGGCGGAGCCCACCACCGTAATACCGGAATCGGACTCCAAAATCCTTTTTAAAGTTTTGCGCATCAAGGCCGAGTCATCAGCTATCAAAACTCTAATCATCAATGATTCCTACCTTTGCTTGTTTAATTTGGCCCCACTGGATGGGGCCGCCTGGTTCCCAGTCTGGCTGATCTTTTCAAGCTTCTTCCATTCTTTATCCTGCAGCAGGTTCTCCAGATTGATCATCATGATCATTCTCTCCTGAAGGTTGGCAATGCCATCCAGAAATCGCTCCGACCCTTGAGTCTCGCAAATATCAGGGGGGGATTCTATTCGGGTTTTGCCCACCCGCAGCACCTCGAGAACCGCGTCAACGATTATTCCCACTTTTTTGTTATGAATATCACTCACGATAATTCTGGTGAATTGATTATGTTCATTGGATTCCAGTTCGAATCGCTTGCGTAGATCAATAACCGGAATCACCTCTCCGCGCAGGTTGACTACCCCTTCGACATAATGGGGCGCCCGGGGTACTTTAGTGATTTTCGATAGGCGGTTTATTTCCTGCACTTGGTTAATCCGTATTCCATACTGCTCGGAAGCCAGGCTGAATACAACCATCTGTTCTTCGTCAGTCTCGTCGATAGTAAACCGGTTATTCACAAGCTCCTCCCCACTGCCAGACCCCGGTTGGCCGATCTCATCCA
>JBDKUE010000183.1:0-10876 GCA_039679855.1 Syntrophomonas sp. | reverse complement strand
TAGCCTTGCTTGGCATATACTTCCTTTTCGAAATCATGAAGGACCTCATCACATATTATTAAAAACAACCTGGCTTCTTCCGCTTTGTAGCCCGTAAAATAGTCGCGGGATTGAATCTTTTCCAGCCACTTGATCAGCTTTTTCATCTCTATTTCATTCTTTTCCAATTCGGCGAAAGAATAATTATTTCTCGCACTCTCCTGGTCGATTTCGGCAACATAACTCTGGCAGCGCTCAATTAATTGTCCATATTCCTCGTCTCGATCAGAACGAAACTGTTCGATGGTCTTTTCCTGATCAGGTAAAGCTAAAGGAACGGCGCATAATATCTGACCGCCGCCCCCATGTTTACTTATTTCATCCAATACACTGCGCATATATTCTTCGGTTTTCTCACTGCGCGGCAGCGCCCACACCCCGGTTTGAATTCCGATAGCGCCAACTTCACGCATCCGGCGCCATACCGACACCCTTAAACTGGACGGAGAGCTCGGCACCTGGGGAAGAAATAACAGCCACTCTTGATTTGATTGCTCCAATAATATCACCTCGCGAAATATGAAACAAGTGTTGCAATTAATGGCTATGGTGATTATAATGATTGCATTAAGGCGAATGCAACACTTGTTTCAATTGCCGGCTACTTAACTTGAAAGGATACCTAATTGTGTTTAATAGTGTTTCCAACTGGAAAGACCAGGGTATTATTGAGCATTTAGAGGATTTGAGAAAACACCTCTTAATAAGTATAGCAGCTATAGTGGTTGCTGCTATAATAGGTTTTTCAAGTAGCGACCGGCTAATATCTATCTTAATTTCACCTTTGAATAGTCTGAATCAAAAACTAATCGTTACCGGCGTAACCGAGGCTTTCTTTGTGAAACTAAAAGTATCTCTATTCGCCGGTATCGTTTTCGCCTTCCCGGTTATTGTAATTGCTTTGTGGCGCTTTTTCAAACCCGCCTTGCGGCCCCGGGAAAGAAAGTATATTTACTGGCTATTCCCGATATCGATTTTACTATTTGCGGGAGGAATATTATTCGCGTATTATTTAATCCTCCCCTTAATATTAAACTTTTTTATCTATACGGCGGGAAACAACCTCAGCACCATGATACGAGTAGATGAATATTTTTCATTTCTCTGTTCGTTTGTTCTCCCTTTCGGACTGGTTTTTGAATTACCCGTTATTGTATTCTTTCTTACTGCCATAGGGCTGGTCAATTATAAAATACTGGCCCAAAATCGGAAATATGCCTTGCTGATAATAGTGGTTCTGGCAGCAGCACTAACCCCGGGGCCGGATCCAATATCACAGGTAGCGATGGCTGCACCTATCTACCTTTTATACGAAGTAAGCATACTGGTAGCCAGGTTTTCAGGATTGAAAAACGCCGGGAGTTGGCAAAAGGGACTGATAAAAGGGATAGACTCATTGAAATTATCTACCCGCAAAATATTAGGAAAGTAACACCGTTCAAAAACGTACCGCAGGGTAAAAAGGAGGTATTCAACTCTTCGTCATTGCCGGTTGGATTTGAACCAGGCGTATCTGATAAAAGAAGCTTCATAAATTGAATTTAAGGAGAGATAAAAATGATAGCAAATCTTCTTCAGCCCACTCATTTAATCCTGATACTGGTCATATTACTCATTGTAATCGGCCCGGGAAAGCTTCCCGATGTCGGCAAAGCGTTTGGAGAGGCCATAAAAGGATTTAGACAGAGTAAAGATGGGGATTCCGAATTAACATCGTCAGAAGCCCGGAAAGATTCATAGTTGGCAGCAATATTATCCAGTTTATGGTCGGGTTAGATAAATTGGAAGGGGTATTATTATGGGCAGTATAGGTCCCTGGGAGCTAGTCCTGATATTGGTAGTCGCCCTATTTGTGTTCGGGCCCAATAAACTTCCTGAGGTTGCCAAAGGACTCGGAAAAGCAGTTAATGAGTTTAAAAACGCTTCCATGGGAATCCAAAAACAGTTTCAGGAGGCTTTAACGGAAGAAGCCCCCACACTTGTTAAGGAACAAAGCAACGAGAAAGAAACCTAAAGGTGTATTTTAAAGCCTTGGCTAATGTATACCAAATTGGTATAGAATTGAAGGGTATTTTTTGGGGGGCGGACCAGCGACAACAGCCGGGGCTGCTCCCTTAGTTTTGCAGCTTTCCTGCTAAGAGACTTCGAGGATATTCCATCCATATAAGGTGACAAATTTTAAATGAGTCCATTTAAATATGTACTATGTAATGTTGACATAGTACATTGGTAATATATAAGAAATACTATAAAGACCAGGGGGGAATTAAATTATGACCAGGCTAAGGGACTTTTTATTTGGCGATAGAGACGAGGAAAATGAGGATAACGAAAGACTCAATTACAGGCTATGGATGACTCGCAGACAAAAGAAAACCGACAAAGTGTTTAAAGGGATGACCCTGGACGAGCTGGAGAACGAAGGATTCATCAGTAAAACGGATAGGGAGGGACTAACCAAACTATGCACGGGAGAAGGCGTAAATACTATTATTGTCGGTGAACGTAAAAGCGGTAAATCATTACTGGCCCGGGCCATCGCCAATGAAATACCCGGAACCTATATTGAAGTGCTGACCAGAGAAGAAATTTTAAATCCATATAGGAACAAACCGATTAAAGACGCAGTTGTAGTAGTCGATACGGTAATAGAAGACAACCTGCCCAAAATAGGAGATGCCAAGAATGCGATCGTTATTTACGCAGGAACTATCGACGAAGCACTATCCTTTATAGAAAACAACTATGGAATAGAAACAGTTAATAGATTCTCAGCGGTAATTGAAACAGCCCTATTTGATGAAGATAAAATGCCCTATGTCAAGTATTATGGAGTTATTCATAGAAACAGTGAGGAACTATAAAAGACCATTTTGCATCTTCTAAGGAGACAAAACCATATTTCAGGGTTGGCTGTCATAATAGACCTGCCATACTCACCTGATTGGGCTCCTTTTAATATTCCCATGTTTAAAAATCACAGCGTTGGCCGTTTGTCCTATGCAATTTAGGTCTTAGGTCTGATGCTTTATTTATGATGTTGGGGTAACCTAATTATATAGGTAATAGTAATATGATGTAATTGTTAGTATTAGGGGGCTTTGGGGTGAGAAGGGTATACCTTGAGGATCTGCAGCCCGGAATGATTATAGCCCGAACGATAATAGGCCGGGACGGGAGATCTCTTTTAACCGAAAATACCAGATTAACGGAAAATTACATCAGCAAACTTGATGCGCTGGGCATCACGTCCATCTATATCAAAGATGGCCTGGCTGACAATGAGATACCTGAGATCATTTCCCAAAAAGTTCTTGCGCAGGTATCCAGTAGTCTTACTCTTTCCATAAAAAGCCTTACAACCCGCAATGTCCTGCAAATAGACAGCCTTAAAAAAGGCGTTTCTCTCCTCATTGAGGATATTATGAGCAATCAGCACCTGCTGATTCAATTAGAAGACATTCATTCATCTGATGACTACCTCTTTTTTCATTCCATAAATGTGGCCGTTTTCTCAATCATGGTCGGGATCACCCTTGGATACCCGGAGAATCGCCTGATGGACATGGGGCTGGGCGCACTGGTGCATGACATCGGCATGACTATGATTGATCCCGGTATTGTAAAAAAACAAGGACCTCTTGACCCCAGGGAACTGGAGCAGTTGAAGGGGCATACCGAAATCGGTTTTAATATATTGAGAACTTACCGCGAGGTTTCTACCATGTCCGCCCATATAGCCTATCAGCATCATGAACGGATCTCGGGCACCGGCTATCCCCGCCAGCTGGAAGGCCGCCAGATTATAGAATTTGCCAAGATCGTGGCGGTGGCGGATACATTTGACGCGTTGATTTCCGATCGCCCCTATCGGAAAGGATATTCAAGCGCCGAAGCTGTTACCGTACTGAAAAAGCTGGCCAACGACTATTTTGATCCGGAAGTAGTAGAAGCAATGGTATCCAATATAGCAGTCTATCCAGCGGGAAGCATTTTAGCCCTGAACACCGGCCACCTGGCAGTTGTAACAGGGGTTACCAGATCAAACTGGGATCGGCCTGTAATTCATATCATCACTGACGAAAAGGGATATTTAATTAATAACCCTATCCAGGTTGATCTGAAGAAAACCAATAACATGATCATTGCACGGCGATTAAGCCCGGAAGAAGTAGTACAGGTCAAATCAGACCTGCACAACCGGAGCATCTCTGGAATCAAGGCCCAATAAAGCATTCTTTGCCAAGCTTAGGCGCTAAGATCACATCGGCCCCAAGCTATTGGTGTTATCTTCTTTTTTTACCTCTTTTTCCTGCCCAGAAAGTCTTTTCATTGGCAGAATTGTTTTCTCTTCAAAATAAAGGGGGTCAGCTTTTATCCAGAGGTTTCCACCCATATCGATGGTTGCTTTTATAGTGAATATAGATGCTTCCCGGTCAAGGGGTTTAAGGGGAAAGCATTGCACATCTCATTTAATATTTGTATATTGGCCAGGCCGACATTCATAACTGTATCATTGCCGCCATAATATATGGCTACCGTATCGTCCTGGCCGGTTAATGCACCGCAGCAAAATACTACATTGGGAACGTGGACGTAATCAGTCTCTCTCACTAAACAATCACTGGCACTGGGCATTAAAATCGGTTTGGCACTAATACGAATTTTATTTGGATCGGTTGGGTCTTCAAGGTCATGGAATGCCACACCCAGGGTATAAGGATGGCCAGCCATGGTTGAACGCACCCCATGAAAGATATTCAGCCACCCATATCGGGTTCTCATAGGCGGGGCTCCCGGCCCGATCTTGGCCTGAAATGCACCCGGCCCGTGACCGCTTCTCATGATTACATTGCCAATCTCCCATGGTCCGGTAGGACCTGGTGCGAAACCTGCGCATATTTCTCCAAATGCGCCACCGATGTGGCCGGATCCCGAAGCTTCCCTTACTTTGTCGTTGGGGCGAAGCAAGGCTCTGAATTTTTTATTTCTATCCGGTTCAGGAAATATTACGACATTGCGCATATCCTGTTCGGAAATGGGGCCATAGCGAACAACTGTCTTAAAATCCTCGGTTACGGCCATCATAACCTTGACTCGATCAGGAATTTGTTCGTGGTAGGCACTGTAAGTCAATACATATGAGCCGCTCCCCATCGGATTAACCCGCATGTCTTCCAAGCCGCCAGCCTCGGATTCAATAACTGAGTCGATATCGACCCCTTCAGCATATATATCATTCTCTGTCGCAGGCAATAAAAAGGGGGCGGGGTCTACCATCCAACCATTCAGGCCATTGTCACTTACCGCTTTACCTATTACACTACGGCCGTCGGCAATATGGGAACGAAAAAGCATTATTATTTGGTTCTGGCCATCTGCACCTGTCAACTCTGCCATTCCCGCATTGTGAACCGTGCAGGTGTATAAGCGGCCGTGGCTGCCCCAGACTCTATTCACGTCATGGCATGTTAATATCGGGTTGCCGGGGTAGCGTAAAACCGGTTCATTAATTGAAACTATTCCCTCAAATCCATTTAACTCAACCTGTGCTTTTGTGCCGCCCACTTCACTTCTCCTTTTAAGGTGCGGTTTAATTAATAAATTGTGCGCTATTCAATAAAACTATTAGTGCTTCCCTCCATTATTGATGGCTCTGCTTCTCGGTAAGGATCGACATGGATATTTACACGAGTAAATTTAAACTCTTCCCACATAGCCCTTTTTAGACAGCCGATGATCTCGTGGCATTCTTCTACGGTCATGTCGGGATCTACGGTAATATGAAAATCAATGTGCTTCATATTGCCTGATTTTCTGGTTTTAAGCTTATGAAAGTCCTTGAACTGATCACAATGCTTCTCTATTACTTCAATTATTTTGGCTTCTTCTTCATCAGTTAATTTAGTGTCAAGCAAATATTCAAAGGCATTGCTGCATAACTCCCAGGCCTCTTTAATGATGAGACAGGCAACCAGTATAGCCACAATGGGATCTAGAATTAGTATCCCGGTTGCTTCTATAAGGACCAGGCCCACCGCTACGCCCAGGGATGTGTAAACATCGGTTTTTAAGTGGAGGGCGTCAGCTTCCAAGGCCATAGAATCCTCTTCGCGTCCAACCTGATACAACTTGCGTGATACAAGAAAATTCACCAATGATGCCCCTAACATAACCGCAATCGCCAGTGTTGCCTGCTCAATTTCAGAAGGGGCGGTTATTTTCTCTATGGCTTCTTTGATAATTAATCCTGCCGCAACAAAGATCAACAATCCTTCCGCTATGGCCGACATGTTCTCGATTTTGCCGTGACCGTAGGGGTGTTCCCGGTCCGCGGGTTTAGCAGATTGCCTGACCGAAAAGAAGGCAATCAATGAAGCAATCAGATCCATACTGGAATGAATAGCTTCCGAAATAATGCTGACTGAGCCGCTCAGAATACCAGCGATAACTTTAAAAGTGATAAGCAATGAATTTGATATGATTGATAATAAAGCAACCTTTACTCGTCGATCCCAGGAAGCAATCAATGAAAAACCTCCCAATAAGCAATTAGTAATGGTTATAAAAAAGCATCTGCAGAACACTTACTGTCCCACAGATGCTTGATCTGCTGCTGTTGCCAGCCCGGCTACATGAACTATAAACAGTTCATCGCCTGTTCAGTTGAAATTTTTATACAATTTTTTAGATTAATTATAATTTTATTGATACCCTTGTTCAGTGTCAATTTAACGATAATAGTAATCATTCTTAGGTATTTTCATAACCGGAAATTCATGGTGGGAAGGCCGGACGGGGAGAACCAGCAAAAAAATCCCCCCGCAAGGGAGGCGAAAGAAAAGGATTAAATTAATGAATTTGGCCGGCGGTTTTAAATATCTGGGTTTAATCCACCAACTTTGATAGCGGGCGTATATATTCCCTTCCTCGTATTCTATGATTGGGGTGGATGGTGCTCTGTAATAATAAACTTTGGTGGGAGAGACTGATATCCCATCGCTGCCAGGGCCTGGGATATGGTTTGCAAACCGGGGGTTACCATCTGTTTGGATATACCGTGAGCTAAATATCGGCCTTTGTTATCAGTAATCGTCGCCTCGGCTAAACAGATGTTTCTTCCCGCCTTTATCCGCTTGCCTTCAACCACCAGACGTCCGTCTTTTACTGGCGCCAAATTATCGACTTGAACATCAAGAGAAATTAAACCGGCATTATCTTCAACATCGCAATAAACCGCCCAGTATGCGGCAGTATCGATAAGTGAGGAATAAACACCTCCATGAATGCCTCCAAAGGGGTTAAGGTGTTTTCTCTCCAGATCAACCACTACCCTGGAAAAGCCTAAGCCCAGCTCAGTGACTTCCATAGAAAGCAGTTGGAAGTAAGGCCCCCGGTTGATAAGCTCAATGACAGCCTTAAGGTGATCGGGATTGAGCATCCGCATAATAATTCCTCCTCGATAAAGCTGTATGGAATAGACAACAACCTTATGCTTAAAGAACGTACGTACGTTCTTAAAAACAAATAAAAAAACCCGGGCTGATACTAATATATTTCTAATCGTTTACCAACAACCCGGCAGCCAACGTTTCATGGAAAGAAACCACCATCTCTATCATTTCCTCTTTGCTTATGGTCTTGAAAACGATCCATTTAAACAGTAATAGTTTCTCAATGCCTAATATGGAATGGGCAATGGGAGGGACCGGTATATTTTTAAAGACGCCCTTTTTAATGCCGTATTCAATGTTTCTGGAGTAAAACTCGATCAGCCTATCCTCAAATTGCTGTAAGCATTGATCAATAGGAGCACTTGTTCCGGCAACCCGGCAGTATATCTCGGATAAAGCTTCATTTTGGGCAAAGACTTCCATGGTCAAGCGTTTTGTCTCTACAAATCTCTCATACAAATCCTTTTCTACTGTATAGTACTCGCTTATACTTGAAATTATCTGTTGGGCAAAGTCCTCGAGAAGGGCTTTTAAAAGGTCTTCCTTATCAGCGAAATAATTATAAAAAGTACCGGTTCCAACCTCCGACAAGTAAATGATATCCCGAATTGATGTATTGAAATATCCCTTCTCAATAAATAGCTCCAAAGAGCTTTTCATTATTCTCTGCCGTCTTTCTATATTTTGTCTTTCTTTTAAAATGGGCATCTCGTTCTCCTCCGAGCGTACGTTCGTTCACTTTTAGTTTATGCTATTATATGCCAAAAGTAAATAGAGTAATTTTGGTGAATAATGACCATCGTACACCAAGTTGAAGGCGGCTTCAGGATTGATGATCACAAATAACATTTCTCAAACAAAAAGACCCTTTCGGGTCTTTTTGTCGAGCAAATATTCGCTATTAAGCTGGTGCCGGCGGAACATGGCCAATGTTCACATAAATTACTTGCCTTCCAAATGATCGTCGCCTGATTATAGTATTTCCAGGGTATCAGTAATACTGTCCAGCTCTTTTACGGCCTTGTCGTAGTTTTGCTCGCCCGCCCAAAGCGTAGTGGCGATTATGTAGTTGTTCATGACTACAACCTGTATTCTCATTTTTCCATAACCGGAACTGGTTTGGGCGTTAAACACTGCCTCGGCCGTTCCGGCCCCGTCGCTGTCTGTTGAGCTGCTTTCACTATAATTGGAAATTGCATCAACTTTTTTCAAATTGTCTACGGATATTTTAATGAAACTTTTAGCGGTGCCCTCATTATTGAGACCCAGTTTTTTAGAGTCCTCTACAAATTTCTGTTCGCAGCGTATGAAATACGATTCATTGGTTTTGCTGGTCAATTTGATAGTGTGGTTATCCATCAAGTCAACCCGCATGCTGGCTGGATACTTGAAGGCTAAATTGTAGGCAGAATTAGAAAAGGTTTTGGTTTCTTCAACGGCCGGCTTGGTATCTTTGGCGGGTGCGGCAGGCTTCTGCTCTACGGCTGGCGCAGCAGTCTTCGGAGCTTCGGCAGTCTTATTACTTGAACAACCCGACAATAAGAAGCTTAACATTAAGACTACCAGGCTAATAAAAATCAATGATTTCTTCTTCATATTCTATCTCCCTCTTTGTGCTATTTGCCAGTTTCTTCTACGTTCTTCAAAGAATACGGCGGGTCACCGTTTCACATCCCGGCGGCCATGGCTATGATGATTTTATCAAACTGTTCTTTCTGCTGGCTGGGATAGGAAATTACAAAGCCGACAATTTTATCCTCGGCCACCCAGACATTCTCTGAGAAGGTGAGCTCCTGGCCGTTGCCGCCGCCCTGGTACTCAATGCTGTAAAAGTCGGGTTCAGCATACTGGGAAGTGATATTGGACACCCGCTGCAGGGCTTCGTTCAGCAGATCCTGGCCCGTGCTGTTGTTAAGGTTGTAGGCTCCCCAGATCTTCAGCGTGTATAACTTGTCGGCGGTTTCCATCGCTATCCCGTCGCCGCTATCGCTCTCCAGAGAGGCATCGTAAATGTTGGGATAGGGCGCAGAGTATCCTATCTTGGTATTGCTATAGATTTCATAGGTAATGGGGCTGGGAAGTCCGGAAACAATACTGACCGTTGTCGTTTCGGGATCCCAGGAAACGCTGCCGCCAAGAGCCTGGGCGATAAAACTAAGTGGCACCAGGGTACGCCCGTTGACTATTTGAGCAGGAACATCGAGGGTTTTGGCATTCCCGTTTATGGTCGCGTAATCCGCTCCTATTGGTAAAATGACGGTAACACCATTCTTTATGGCGGTGGCTGTGCTGGTAGCGGCATCCCAGGAGACCACCGCTCCCATAGCGTTAAAAATAGCCCCCATGGGAACCAGGACCCGCCCGTTCTCAATGGTAGGCGGCACATCAAAGGTCAATGCCCGTCCATCCAGAAGAACCCGGGGAGCTTCCTGGGCTGATACTGGGAAGCATAAAACAGCAAGCATCATAACAGTAAGCATAAGACCAGTTACTTGTTTTTTCATGTTTACCTCCTTTGCAGTTAACAAAAATACAAACTGCCTATTTAATGGTGTCAGACTCATCACACCAGCAAATAGGAAACAGTCCTTTATAATATAGAAATCCATCGCACTTAAATTGTACGGTGGATATTTTCTGATTTATATCACCCGGTGGGTGATTTTGCATGGATATTGCTACTTCTGGGCCAGCTGGAAGACCTCGCTTATGGATACCTCAATTTTATCTTCCCAACGGATATAGTTTCCGTCGGTAGTTACCCGGGCAAAGAAATCCTTGTCGCTAAGCAGTCCAAAGCGCACGGTTGCAAGCCTGCTTTCCAGGTTGAGGATGATCGTGCTGCCGTTGTCGAGCATTACCTCCACCTTATAATCCTCTCTTGGTATTACCGTCTTAATTGGACTCATGCCCATACCTCCGTCATCCTGTTCGTCTCGCAGCGCTCTAGTACTCTGTTAACCCTAATTTTGTGTATTACGCGTCGAGGGAAATTTTTGTATTAGGGTTAATAGAGTACTAGGACGCGATCCTCAATTAATCCATCACAACCCCATTGTATAATTGATAGACTTCCTTTCAAATCACCCGGTGGGTGATATCTTGATTTAATCCAGGCGGGCTTTGGCAGGATAACAGAGTATATTGCAGCCTGAGCAGGCCTGCTCAGTCATGCTCAAGATACTGCTTTAACAGGGATCGGGAGTTTATCTCCAGTTTGCCAAAAATATTTTTCAACTGGGTTTTCACCGTATTCTCGGATATAAAAAGACGTTTGCCGATTTCTTTATTAGTAAAACCGTCAGCTGCCAAACAGGCTATTTCCTTTTCTCTTTCCGTCAATCCAGGTTTTTGCAGGGTGGTGAAATGTTCCCGAATAATAT
>JBDKUE010000199.1:0-20540 GCA_039679855.1 Syntrophomonas sp. | reverse complement strand
ACAGCTGTATTAACCTGCCCGCCAGCCAGGGGCAGATGGTCGAAAAACTCGGATATATCAATAAAGAAATAATAATGGGAATACGGCCTGAAAACATGTGTGAACCAGCGGCTTTTAATGAATCCCGGTCAGGCAACACATGGCCCGCCCGGGTAGAGGTTGTTGAAAGACTGGGCGCTGAAACCCTGCTTCACGTGAAGATTGAAGACCAGGACTTTATTTCCCGGACAGGTCCAAATACTTGTGTTCGCGCCGGAGATATCATTAACCTCATTTTCGCTCCTGATAGAATTCATCTATTTGATAAAGAAAACGGACAAGCCATAATAAACGCCCAATAAAACCACTACTGGGAAATCCGTTGCAGCATAGTTGTGTCAGTCTGAAAGAGGAAAACGCACGATCGATATACGGTCTTATTCCCCGGGAACACCGGTGAAAATGCATATATAAGGAATTATATATGTCAGGGTGTCGATAAAGTATTAATAAGCGAGGATATAATGAGTGTTAAGATTGCCGCGTCGCTTCGCTCCTCGCAATGACAAGCTACGCCTTCAGCTCGCAATGATAAGCCAAGCCTTCGGCTCGCAATAACAACTAGCCTATATCGGGTCATTGCGAGGAGCGAAGCGACGCGGCAATCTAAAGCCTTGAATCAGATTAAACTATTTTGACAGTCTGGCATAATAAAGAATTATATATGTTATCATTGCCATAAATGAACTTTTATGGAGGACGGTATGGAATACAAGCTTGCTTTAATTGCCGTTAAAGACGTAAAAGCATCCCGCCATTTCTATGAAGAGCTGTTCGAGCAGGAAGTAGATCTTGATCTGGGTTGGAATGTCACCTTCAAAGGGGGCTTCGCCATCCAGCAGAATTTTGCCTGGCTTACTGATCTTCCACAGAATTCGGTTGTAGAAAAGTCTCACAACATGGAGCTCTATTTCGAAGTAGATGATTTTGATCAATTCCTGGTTAGATTGGGCAACCATCCAACCATAGAGCTGGTCCATCCACCCAAAAAGCACGAATGGCAGCAGCGGGTGGTGCGCCTCTACGATCCCGATCATCATATGATTGAGATCGGCGAATCCATGGCAGTGATAGCCAGGCGGTATCAGGCTGAAGGGTATTCACTGGAAGAGACGGCTGAAATCATTCAACACCCGGTTGAATTTGTGCGAAGGGCCTGGTCGATGCCGTGAAGAAGAATCTACTACTGGTCGAAGATGAGCCCGGCATAAGAAAATTGATTCAAATGTACCTGCGGGATGAAGAATTCAACGTTCTGGAAGCAGAAGACGGCGAAGAAGCCCTACGGCTGTTCAAGGCCTATAGGATTGATTTCGTCATCCTGGATATAATGCTTCCGCAACTTGATGGTTTGCGGGTTTGTGAGTACATCAGGAATTCCTCTGACGTACCCATCATCATGCTTACTGCCAAAACCCAGGAAGAGGACAAGCTGCGGGGCTTTGAATACGGAACCGACGAGTATGTAACCAAGCCCTTCAGCCCCAGAGTGCTGGTGGCCAGAATAAAGGCCCTGCTCAAACGGGTGGAAGGAAAAATGAGCAAGGGAGCAAGTATTTTTTCCGTGGAAGGTCTGAGTGTGAATTTTTTTACCG
Organism: Syntrophomonas sp.; assembly: GCA_039679855.1. Lineage (GTDB taxonomy): Bacteria > Bacillota > Syntrophomonadia > Syntrophomonadales > Syntrophomonadaceae > UBA5314. The sequence goes on along the minus strand of JBDKUE010000199.1, from coordinate 18,906 downwards.
GAAAAGTATCAGTTGACAACCAGGATGTGGCCTTGACCCACAAGGAGTTTGACTTGCTGGTCTACCTGGTCCAGAACCGGGGCGTTATCCTGTCTAAAGACTCCATTCTAAACAGCGTTTGGGGATACGATTACTACGGCGACCCGCGAACCGTCGACACCCACATAAAAAGGCTGAGAGAAAAACTGGGGAAAAGAAGCGCATATATTGTCACCGCCAGGGGCCGGGGCTACAGTTTCGAGGTGCAGTATGAGCATTCGTAAGGGCATTACCATGAAGCTATTTGTCTTAATGCTGCTGTTTTTCGGCACCTTTACCAGCCTTTTGATCTATGTACAGCTATTCGTGGTAAGCAGGCTTTATCTGACAACCGAGTATACCAAACAGCGGGAAGCGGAACTAAACTCCAAGCTGTTAGAGAGCCGTTTTATATGGTCTTCCAGCAGCTGGCTGCAATTGTCTGATCACCAGGGCCGTATAACTGTTGTTGAGATTGATAAGAATTCTTACCGGGATGCCATACTAAAGGACATGGCCGGCTTTGAAAACGCCAACCAGGCCTATGTGGTAATTTTTGATGCAAATTACCAGGTTAAATATATCACCGCCCAGGGGCAGAAGGAGCTGGGGTCAGTCCGTTTGAGAAACATTAGTGATACATTAAAAAATGATATTGACAGGGGGCAGCGGCGGTTTAACTTCAGGGTTAAAGACCTGTTCGGCCTCCCCTCCAAATACATCGCGCTGTCCATGCCTCGCTACATGGATAATTCCGATCCGAGCGAATACGTAGTGGCGGTTACCCAGGAAGTTTATACCGATGATAATGTGGGCATACTCAAAACTTATGTACTTTATATATTTATCGTTTCCTTGTTTTTTACCATCATAATCGCGGCCATACTCTCCTATCTCATCACCCGACCGGTATTGAAAATAAATAAAACCGCCTCCAGGATGAGTGAAATGGACTTCAGCGAGAAATGCGACGTCCAGTCCAATGATGAACTTGGGAACCTGGCCAGGAGCCTCAATTTCCTGTCCGAAAAGCTCGATGCCACTCTGAATCAGCTTCAGGATGCCAATGAACAGCTTCGCCGCGATCTGGATGTCCAGAGGGAGCTTGATCTGTTGAGGAAGGATTTCATAGCCGGAGTATCCCACGATTTTAAAACTCCGGTGACATTAATCAAAGGTTATGCGGAAAGCATCAAAGACAAGGTGGCGCAAGAAGATGAAAGGGAGATGGCGGTTGAAACCATCATCAAGGAAGCCGACCGGATAGACAAACTGGTCCAGGATTTACTCAACCTGTCCAGCATGGAATCCTCGGGATACCAGCTGGAATGGAGCGATTTCTATATTGATGAACTTTTAATGAGCATATCTGGAAAATACGAGCTTTTTATGAAGGAGAAAGGCATCGTTTTCATAATAAAGCCGGGCTGTCCAGATATTCTGGTCAGGGCCGATAGTTTTAGAGTCGAAGAAGTGATCAGGAATTTTCTAGATAATGCCATGAATCATACCGAAGCAGGCAAAGCTATTACCATTGCATCCCAGACAACCGACGGTTCCGTTTTCATTTCAGTTGAAAACCAGGGACGGCTCATCCCGGATGAGGAGTTGAGCCGAATATGGGAAAAATTTTACCGAACCGATAAATCAAGAACCAAGCGATTTAGCGGAGGCACCGGTCTGGGACTGGCTATATGCCGGGCAATTTTAGACAAACATGGCTGCACCTACGGAGTCCAAAGCACAAATTCAGGAGTAAGATTCTACTTCTACCTTGATACTGTGAACTAGGCTTTATTAAGCAACAGCCGTTTTTAAACGGTTCTCAGGTAAATCTTATAAATATATCGCCACCTGTTTCAACAGGTGGTTTTTTCGTCCGCATTGTAACACTAACGTCACAAAACAACCCTAAAATAGACAATAATTGATTAAAGGGTAATTATTGGTTATGCAATTGACAAAAAGAAAAAGTAAAAATGGTTTTTGGGCTTATTTGTCTGGAAATTATTTTAGACTATCACAGGGGTTTTTTACGTTTTCTGAAAATTTTGGTATTTATGTAATGAAAAAACCGAAACCTGCGTACTAACAGCAAAGAATGTCCCATACTAGGATGTGATTAACCAGAACAACCGATAATATGGCACCTGAACATGTTCAACAATGAATTATGAGGGGAGAAGTAAATTGAAGCGAATTTGCAAAGCTATTTTACTGATTGTATTGGGAATGGTTATTATGGGCGTCACTGCCAATCGTTCTGCAAGTGAAAGTACGACAACTAATAGTCCAACCGCGGTTGACAATGCCGGGCGGCCGTCCTCAAGCCAGGGTCAATCTCAACCCGGTGAAGCACCTGCCACGGGAGAGAAACACAAGGCGCAAAATGCCGGAAAAACAGACGAGCCCCCCGGGCAAAATCAATCATTTTCCAAACCGGCCAGGCAGTCCGGCTCATCCAAATACCTTATCGACGTCAATGTCTCAGAACAAAAGGTGCGCATATATGAAAATGGGCAGCTGATTAAAGAGTTCCTATCATCGACCGGTAGAAGTAATTCCACTCCCCTGGGAGATTTCGTGATTGAGAACCGGGGAGAATGGTTCTTCAGTGAAAAGTACCAGCAAGGTGGTAAATGGTGGGTTTCCTTCAAAGGCCACGGAGTATACCTTTTTCACAGCCTGCCCATGGATAGAAACAAAAGCCTCCTGGCTGACGAGGCTGCTAAACTTGGAACACCGGTGTCCCATGGCTGCATAAGGCTAAAAGAAGACCACGCCAAATGGATCTACGACCATATGCCAGCGGCCACTCCGGTACATATCCACAAATAGAATTACTCTTGATATAATAATCAACTCAATATAATCAATGGCATGCGATACCTGGCCGCCACCTGTTTGGGGTGGCTTTTTTTATGCCCTTGTAACACTAATGTCACAAAACAACCCTAAAATAGATAATATTTGATTAAAGGGAAATTGGTTATGCGCTTGACAAAAAGAAAAGTAAAAATGGTTTTTGGGCTGATCTGCCTGGTAATTATTGCAGTGATATTCATAACATGCAACGTAAATTCTCTATTTAAAAAAGGCGGACAAGCCTTGAGCGATATTAATCCTTTAAATGACAGCAGGGCTTCCGGGAACGAACCGGTGGTCTATCCCGACATTCAGTCCGAAGCGGCCATAGCCATAGACGCCGAAACCGGGAAAATACTGTTTGCCAAGAATAAGGACAAAAAAATGTACCCGGCCAGCACCACCAAGCTCATGACTGCGCTTATCCTGGCTGAGAAAAAGAACCGGCAGGATATATTGACATATAGTTCGACAGCCAAGCAGCAGGAAGCCAACAAGCTGGATTTTCCGAAGGGAAGCAAAATGACGGCTGACAGCGCCATGCAGGCCATGCTCGTTTTTTCAGCCAATGATATCGCCTATATGATCGGGGAAAACGTTTCCGGGGACATGCCCCGGTTTGTCGAGCTAATGAACAAGAAAGCCTCATCCCTGGGATTGACAGGCACCCATTTTGCCAATCCCTGCGGGCTGCATAATACCAATCACTATACCACAGCCATCGACCTGAGCATCATAGCCCGGGAATCATACAAGAATAATTGGATTATGACCACACTGGGCATGGATTCAGCCCATATTAAAAAAACCGATGGACAGGGAATAATCGTCTATAATACCAACACCCTTCTCGGAAAAAACGGTTGTATTGGCGGCAAGACCGGGCATACTTCCCAGGCCGGAAAATGCCTGGTAGCCTACTATAAGAAGAACAATAAAGTAATAATAAGCATTATTTTGAACGCGCCGGACGATGAAGTCTTGAGTGAGGATATGGCCACAATTGTCGATTGGAGTTATAAATCTTTAAATCTATAAACATCTCCACTATGGCCCTGGACGCATTTTCCCCCTTGCTATGAGTTGAAGCTTCCCATTTATGGTGTTATTATCATAATTGGTTATTAATGGGCTTTACTGATACATCGAAAAGGAGTTTATATGAAATCCAGCGCTGAAGTGGTCGTATCACTAAAAAACCTGACCATGAGTTACGGCAGCAACCAGGTCTTAAAGGGCATAAACCTGGAAGTCTTCAAGGGTCAGATTATCGGCTATATTGGGCCCAACGGGGCCGGTAAGAGCACCACGGTAAAAATAATACTGGGTATAGCAGACAAATTCGGCGGCCAGGTAGAGGTTTTCGGTGAAGATATAAAACGCGGGACTGATTATAAAAGAAGAATCGGCTATGTTCCCGAAACGGCCGAGGTGTATGAAACCCTCACCGCCCGGGAATACCTGACTTTTATCGGGGAATTGTATGGCATTGATTATGAAATTGTGGACCACAAGGCCCGAAAGCTAATGACCCTTCTGGGAATAGATGACGTGTATGATTCCCGAATTGCATCGTATTCCAAGGGTATGAAGCAAAAGCTTCTCATTATATCAAGCCTCTTGCACAATCCTGATATTCTGTTTTTGGATGAACCATTAAGCGGACTTGATGCCAACAGCGTGATGGTTGTAAAAGAAATAATGACAGAGCTTGCCAGCCAGGGGAAAACCATATTCTACTCCTCTCACATCATGGACGTGGTTGAGAAAATAAGCAACCGCATCGTTCTAATCAGCGAAGGTAATATAATTGCCGACGGAACATTCGAAGAGCTAAAAGGAAAATGCCGCGAAGGCTCCCTCGAAGAGATCTTCAACCAGCTTACCGGTTTTGACAAACATAAGGCTATCGCCGACGAATTCATCGCGGTTTTGGAAGAGGGCTCTAACTTGTGAAGGATTTTTCTGTTTTAAAACTCCTGGATAGATTTGCTCATCTATTTGAAAAACTGAGCGTTGATTATTCCACCATGCGCAGAATTTTGCAGGTCAAGCTGATCATGGATGAGCGAAGGGTTCCCACTATCCTAGGCAACAGCAAGAAAAACGAGGGTAAAAACACGTTTAAATCATCGTTGTTTTTATACGGATTTATAGGAGTATTTATAGGCCTGCTCATGCTTCCCCCCTTGCCATTGTTTGTAACTATGAACATCGTAATCGGAACGATCATCTTTATGGTTATGGTCACCATGATTTCGGACTTTTCAAGTGTACTCCTGGATGTAAAAGACAAAAACATTCTGCTGCCCCGGCCCGTTGACCCCCAAACCATCAATGCAGCTAAAATACTTCATATCATTATTTACCTTTTCACCATTACCGCTGCTATTTCCGGACCTTCTTTAATTATCGGCCTGATAAAGCACGGCATGGTGTTTGGCTTGATATTCCTGCTGGAACTTATTCTTATCTGCTTTTTGGTGGTCTTTTTTACGTCCATACTGTATCTGGCCATACTATCGCTTTTTGACGGGGAAAAGCTAAAAGATATAATCAACTATTTTCAAATCCTTCTCGCGGCTTTCATGCTGGTGAGCTATCAATTTATGGGCAGGATATTTGATCTGACCCGGGTTACAATCGAATACAGCCCGGCCTGGTGGCATTTTCTCATACCCACAACCTGGTACGCCGCCCCCTTTACTTTGTTCCTCGAGCATAACTACACTGCTTACTTTGTCGTGTTAAGTTTGCTATCGATTGTCATTCCCGGTTTAACGACAATTTTGTACATCTTTCTGGTCATCCCCTATTTTGAGGGCAAACTGCAAAAGCTGAATAGCAGCGGCCCTATCCGCCGGGGAACCATCAAAGAAAAACTCCACCGGACCGCAGCCCGGCTGTTGTGTTTTAACCGGACGGAAAGTGCTTTCTACCGGTTTACCCAGAATATGCTGGCCGCTGAACGAAAGCTCAAGCTCAGGATGTACCCCCACCTGGCCTTTGCTGTTTTAATGCCTTTTATAATAATGGCCAATTCATTGCGATACACCAGTTCTTGGAGCGATATTATCCACAAAATATCAAACGGCGATTTCTTTTTCGCCCTTTACATGACGTCGGCTTTCCTGGCTCTCACTCCACCCATGCTCAGCACCAGCGAAGAGTTTAGAGGCGCCTGGATTTACCGGGCTCTGCCCATAGAAAGCCCGGTGCCGGTTTTAAAAGGCGCACTGAAAGGGTTGATCGCCAGAATCATCATCCCGGTTTATCTATTCACCGCGTTGATATTTGTTCTCATCTGTGGATATGATATTGTCCCCGACATCATCCTGATATTCATAAATATGCTGATTCTTATACTGATCAGTTTTAAAATGAATAACAAAGAACTGCCCTTTTACAGGGACTTTCAGACCAACCAGAATTATGCCATTTTGGGTGTCATGCTTATATCGATGTTGATCTGCGGGGCATGTGCCGGGCTGCATCTTTTAGTGAGGACTACAAGCTTCGGGGTTGTGTTGAACATTATCGCTTCAACGGCTATTGTCGCCGCTTTATGGCATAAGAGCTTCAAAATCACCTGGGAAGATATAAAAGGTTCCGTATAAAACGAGAGGGTTTAAGGTTTTTTCTGAAAATCCTCCGCCATCACCTGGCATTGCACGAAAGAAACCCGCTGTGAAGAAGAATCTCCTGCCGGCCGAAGACGAGCCAGTCGCCCCTCTCGCCACTTTATTTTGGTTGCTTTTACTTGCTATTGGTTGATCACGGTTTATATTGTGGTTATAATCAATATAGAGGTGATCTTATGACTGCGGACAGGGATTTAATTACTGCCCAGGCTTTGGCCGAAGCTCTGCATCTTTCGGTGGAGACCATCTGGAGATACACCAGAGAGAATAAAATTCCCTTTATAGAACTGGGCAGCCGGCAGTACCGCTACATCGCCGGAGATGTAATCAAGGTTCTAAGTAATGTCGCCCTTAATGAAAGCCCGGCCCCATACCAAACCGAACCTGCTAGAAAGCTGACCTACCAGGATTACCTGGACCTCCCCGAAGAACCGGGTTACCGTTTTGAGATCCTGGATGGCATGCTTATAAAAGAGCCATCGCCCAATGTCATGCACCAGCGGGCCTCCCGCAACCTGCAAAGAATTTTCGAGGAATATTTTTGGAGGCTTGATCCCGAGGGAGAGATCTTTGATGCTCCATTAGACGTCACTTTAAACAATATCAACGTAGTCCAACCGGATGTCTTTTATGTATCCGGGAAGCAGGCGCCGATCGTAAAAGATTCCAGAGTTGACGGCTCCCCTACCCTGGTTGTGGAAGTGATGTCACCTTCCAGCGCCCGCAAAGACCGCCTGCAGAAGATGAGGATTTATCAATCCTTAAAAGTACCGCATTACTGGCTGGTAAATCCGCAGGAAAGGACTCTGGAGTGTTTTGCTTTGCAGGATGAGGTATATGCCCTGGTGGCCTCCGGAATGGATGAAGAAACCGTGAAACATCCTGACTTTGCCGGGTTGATTATCCCTTTAGGAGCCCTGTGGAGAAAAGGAAATCCCGCTTCTATGCATGATAACAACTCTCCCCGGAGTTGAAATCACGCGGGCTCCGGTACGCTGCCGTCCGGGCTGCGGCAGGAAATCCCAGCCTAAACCTCGAAAAGCTTACTACCATTAACTGCTGCAATTTCACTGGGGCACCTGCAGCAACCCGGGGAGGATTATGATGCCCTTCTTAAAGAGCATACGTTTTGACTGGAAAAAGGCTAAAGGCCGAAATACATTCCCCTTCAACATCCCCACAATTCGCGGCTTAAAGGAGATCGAACTGGGCAGTGACATCACCTTTTTTGTGGGCGAAAACGGCTCCGGCAAATCCACCCTTTTGGAAGCTATTGCCTCTAAATGCGGTTTTACTTCCATGGGCGGCGGGCCGAACACCCTCTTAAAAGCTGACCTACTGGAGACCACCCTGGAAGATATTATTACCCTTTCCTGGCTGCCCAAGGTAAAGAACGGCTTCTTCTTACGAGCCGAAACCTTTTACGACTTTGCCAGTTATATAGATCAGCTAGAGAAAGAAGACCCGGGCAGAGCCTACGAGCCTTATGGTGGGAAATCCCTGCATCAGCAGTCCCATGGCGAAGCCTTCCTGTCACTCTTTCTCAACCGCTTCAACTATAAGGGCCTCTACCTTCTGGACGAACCGGAAGCCGCACTCTCGCCCCAACGCCAGCTGGCATTCTTGGGGGTTATAAACCAGCTAATGGCTTCGGGTAAAGCCCAGTTCATTATAGCCACCCACTCCCCTATTCTACTGGCCTACCCCGGCGCGGTCATATTCAACTTTGATCAGACTCCCATGGGAACCATAGAATATGAAAATACTGATCACTTTTTTATAACCAGGCAGTTTCTAAACGACCGCGAATCGTTTTTCAAAGAGCTGTTCAACGGGGAATAGTTATGAAGAGAAGAGGGATAGATTTGGCATCGATAGGTACTGCAAATATGAACGACCTGGAGAAAATACTGACCCTGCAAAAGTCCGCCTTTGTAACCCAGGCCGAAATCTATGGCGATTACAACATCCCACCCCTGATTCAGACCCTGGAGGAAACCATTAACGAAGCTGGAAAGTCGCTAATACTCAAAGCCGAAAAGGATGGAGTTATAGTCGGTTCCGTAAGGGGTTATGAGGACAACGGAACCTGCTACGTGGGAAAGCTGATGGTGCTTCATACCTACCGCAGCCAGGGCATTGGCACCCGGCTGTTAAAAGCCATCGAAGCCGCCTTTCCGGGCTGCCGTTATGAACTGTTCACCGGGTACTTAAGTACTGACAATCTCAGGCTTTATGAAAACCTGGGCTACAGGAGATATAAGGAGGAGCCCACCGGTGAAAACATGGTGCTGGTCTATATGGAGAAATACACTGGCGAGTCGGAACGGGCTGTTATTGACCCTGACCAGGAATACATAATGGCCATTGACCAGGGCACCACCGGAACCACTGTGCTGATCGTCGATGAGAAAGGAGATATAATCTCCCGTGGCTATGGTGAGATAACTCAGATATATCCCCGGCCCGGCTGGGTGGAACACGATCCGGAAGAAATATGGGCAGTAAGCTGTCGGGCTGCTAAAGAAGCCCTGGGCCTGGCGGGTCTCGATGGCACGAATATAAAAGGCATCGGCATCACCAACCAGCGTGAGACAACCGTGGTATGGGAAAAGGAAAGCGGCAGACCACTCTGCAACGCTGTGGTATGGCAGTGCCGGCGCACCGCTCCCCTCTGCGACCGTATGAAGGAGGAGGGCCTGGAGTCCATGGTCCAGCAAAAAACCGGCCTGGTAATAGACGCCTATTTCTCAGCCACCAAGCTGGCCTGGATATTGGATGCGATTCCCGGCGCCAGGGAAAAAGCCGGGCGCGGGGAACTGCTTTTTGGAACCATCGATTCCTACCTGGTGTGGAAGCTTACCGGAGGTAAGGCTCATATTACCGACTATTCCAACGCTTCTCGCACCATGCTCTATAACATCCACAGCCTCGACTGGGACCAGGAACTGCTCAGTTATTTTGACATCCCCCGGGCTATGCTGCCCGAGGTGCATAGTTCCAGTGAAGTATACGGGCACACCCTTCCCCAATTCTTGGGCGTTCCGGTTGCCATCGCCGGCATAGCCGGAGATCAACAGGCGGCCCTATTCGGCCAGACCTGCTTTACCCCCGGCAGCGCCAAAAGCACTTACGGCACCGGCTGCTTTCTATTGATGAATACCGGAGAAACACCCATTCACTCCCATCATGGCCTTTTAACCACTATTGCCTGGGGCATCGGCGGCAAAGTGCATTATGCCCTGGAAGGCAGCGTCTTTATTGCCGGAGCGGCGGTCCAGTGGCTGCGGGATCAACTGCAGATAATTTCCACAGCCGCCGAGTCAGAGGCCCTGGCCGCCTCCTTGAGCGACAATGGAGGCGTCTACATAGTTCCCGCTTTTGTTGGCCTGGGTGCTCCCCACTGGGATATGTACACCCGGGGTACGGTAGTGGGCTTAACCGGAGGCGCGGGCCGGGCCCATCTGGCCAGGGCGGTCCTGGAATCGATCGCCTACCAGACCCACGACATTCTGGAGCTGATGGCCAGAGATGCCCATATTTCTTTGGATTCTCTAAAGGTCGACGGCGGCGCCTCGGCGAACAACTTTTTAATGCAATTCCAGTCCGATATTTTGGAGGCTTGCGTTGAACGCCCCCGGGTGACCGAGAGTACTGCCCTGGGCGCAGCCTTTCTGGCCGGTCTGGCCACCGGTTACTGGGACGATTGTAAGCAACTGCAAAATATCCGCAAAGTAGAATACACCTTCACCCCCCGCCTCGAGTCCGCGACCCGGACCCGCTTGCTGTCAGGATGGAAGCGCGCTGTAGACTGCGCCCGCAGCAACCCAATTCATGATTGAGGTCAGGCACTGCCGGCCGCTTATAAAGGTGTTAAACTTCCAGGGGATGAGATTCGAATATATGTATAGAGTCCTTTAATTTGCAAGTATTCCATTAGGAGGAATCCCATGTCTTATTATGTAATTGACGGAATACCGGTTTTTTTGACCTGGGCCAGGTTTTATCAGCTGAGAGGAGAAATTATCGGTAGATTTGAAATAGCCGACGACTGTTTTTTTGGCGTGCAGGGCCGCAATGCCGAGGAGGCTACTGTGCTGACCTCGGCTATTAATGAGCTTTTGACCAATAAAAAGAACATCAACGAAAAGCATTTTTACCTTGATTGGGTTTCATTTCATTTGGAGGATATGGAAGCTTCTGATAACATCTGGGAGCTGCTGTATGACTACAGCGTCTTTACCAGGAATTGCGGTGTAAGGAGCATTCGTGACGCGCAGACCTTTGTGCGCGGTAAAGATCCCAACACCTACGGCTACTCCATGGGAAGACTTATAGCCGTAGACATATACGCTAAAAAAGGCAAACTGGCCCGCTGGTTGTTCGGTCAAAAAAGACTTGGCACCCTCATGATCGACAGTGACAAGGTCACTAAAATCCAGGGAACTCTCGATGACTTCATCATGGTTTACGACGGCAAGGAAATGCGGTTCGCTGATGTGATAGAACTGGATGAATACTTAATCGAGGAAGCGTATTAAAACTCCCTGCTATAAAAACTTCCCTTTCAAATCAATTACCCCACTTTCCATCTGGAAGAATGATCATTTCCAGATGATCTCTTTATACCCAATCAGGAGGCAGCACCCCCCATTCCCAACTTTTTTTACCATATGTCATTGTACTTATGGATTATTTAGTGTAATATTACACTATAGCAATGGTTCAGAGGTGGACAATGGATAGAAGAAGCGTGATCAGGGAGATAAGCCAGCGTCTGAAACTGATCCGGGTAGAGATGAATTATTCACAGGATCAGATGGCGGACATCCTGGGCCTTTCTAAGAAAACCCTGGTCGATATTGAGAAGGGGCGCAAAAACGCCAGTTGGGCGGTCGTAGTGGCAGCATGCGCGTTGATGCCGGAGAGTGAGATTATCCATGGGCTTTTGGGGGAAGACTCCCTTTCCTACCTTCAGGTATTGATCCGTGATAGTATATATACCCCCAAATTCAGAACCATGGGCGGCAAAGTATGGTGGAACGATGTTCAAACTTCAGGACGCTTTCGCATCCAGCAAAACGTAATCAGCGGTCACTTAAGGATTTTGGATGCAGACAACTACCGGTGGTTCAGCACCTTTAGCAAAGACGAGGCCTTGAAATGCCTGTCAGAATTAACCAGCGACTGAGGAGGGAGCGAAATGTTCGAAAATCCCGAAAGGCGAATTCGCGCCTTAAGATATGGCGCACGGACAGTTCTGCTAATTGTGACCACTTTCTGGTTTGTTTTTGCCCTGCTATCCGGGGCGGAACAATATGGAGGGGGTTTTAGAGGCGTTTTAAGGAATTCCCCCAACACCCTGCCCTGGATTGCCCTGTACCTTATTAATATTGTGGCCTGGAAATACGAACGTATCGGGGGCACTCTCCTGATAGCCTGCGCCTTGTTCATGACTTTTGCCTTCGATGTTTTAAAAGGCAATTGGGGCGTCCTATGGATTGCGGTAGTCCCCCTGCTTATACTGGGAACGTCTTTCGTATACTGCGGTTTCCGGTCCAACAATTTATCCCAATGACTTATTTATGTGAAAATAATGTTGTTAATCATATCCCCATAGATCTCTTTATTCTTCCATATTTTCTTCCATATTAAACCATTATTCTCCCACTAAAAAAGTATATACGACCTCGCCTGTCATTATGTGCATAAAATGTATCAATTTGTGTCTTTTGTGGTCATCTAGAATTTACTTTTTGCGGCCCTTATTCGACCTGCGCAAAATACTTTCTGTGTTAACATTTTTGTTTAGGAAACAGTGTGCGCCAAGCATATGCAAACCAGGGAGAGAATTGCAATTGAAGGCCGAAAACAAAATTAAGCAACACCTCCAAAACGAATTGGATAAACTCCCCAAAATAGTCTCTCAATTAGAATTATTCGGTAAAGAGGGTTTAATCAAGGAGCATTTGTTCACCGTAATTGATGAATCCCCTTTTCATTTCAGCAGTGATCCCGGACAAGCATATAAGCATTCGCAGCGGTATTGTATTTCCGATCTTATCGATATGTCCCTTTTATATCAGTTGCTGGATTCGTTTTATAACACTACGAGAATACCATATGGCGTCCTCGACCATAACAACAATGTATTAAGAGGGAAGGGATGGCAGGATATCTGCACCCAATATCACCGTAAATGCCCCCGTACACGAGAAAGGTGCCTGCAAAGCGACAGATATATATATCATCACCTTTACGACGGTAATTACTATGTCGGATACCAGTGTTTAAACGGCCTTATGGATTATGCAACTCCCATTATCGTCGAAGGCCAGTACCTGGCCGGAATTTTCTTCGGGCAGTGTCTGAATCAAGCGCCTGATAGGGAATTTTTTCGCCAGCAAGCCCGGGAGTATGGTTTTGACGAAGCGGCCTATATGAAGGCGCTCGATCGTATTCCCATAGTCTCTGAAGAAGATATAGCATCAATTATGGAGTTTTATTCAAAGCTCGGGCAGATTTTCACCTCCATGGGGCTGGAACGTCTACGGCAGATAGAGTCAGCCAATCTGGCTATCCGGGAACGTGAGGAGAGTTATAGGCTTATATTGGAGGCCAGTACCGATGGTTTTTGGCAGTGGGATATTGAGGCCGACGAGATTTGGGTAAGCCCCCAGATGGCCGCTTTGTTCGGGTACCCACCTGAGGAGATGATAATTAACTCCAGTGCTGGGAAAAGCTTTATTCACCCCCAAGACGTCAATAATACAGTAAGACAGCTTCACGATCATTTAGAATCGAAAACGCCCAAGTTCCAGAGCGAACACCGGGTAATCACGATTACGGGTGAATATCTATGGGTTTTGAGCCGCGGTAAGGTAATAGCTTGTGACCGATTTGGCCGGCCGCTGCAAATGGCATGCACATGTTTTGACATATCGGAGCGAAAGAGAACCGAGGCCGCTCTGCTGGTGTCAGAAGATAAGTTCTCCAAGGCTTTTGATGCCAGTCCCAACACGATCTGTATTTCAACCCTGGAGGATGGTCGTCTCCTCGCAGTAAATGATAGTTTTTGCCGCGCTCATGGCTATAAAAGGGAAGCAATAATTGGGCGAACAACGGCTGAAATCGGTCTTTGGAGGAATGAATTTCCCCGCCAACAAATAACTGATCTACTCGAAAAACAAGTATCCCTGCGCAATGAAGAAGTTCACTTTTATAATAGTTCGGGTGTAGAGATGCTGGGCACTATCTCCGCGGAGAGATTTGAGATTGACGGCATTCCATGCCTAATGAGCATAGTGACGGATATCACAGAACAGCGCCAAATAGAGATGGAAATGCTTCGCATGGATAGACTCAATCTGGTTGGTGAAATGGCAGCCAGCATCGGTCATGAAATCCGTAATCCCATGACCTCGATTCGCGGATTTCTGCAGATGTTTAAAGAAAAATACCAAGAGGATCAGGAATTCTTAAACATAATGATTGGAGAACTCGACCGGGCAAACTCTATTATCAGCGAATTTCTTTCCCTGGCTAAAAACAAAATGGTTGAATTGAAGCCGGTAAGACTAACTTCAATAATAAAGAACCTTCAACCCCTGCTCCAGGCCACTGCCGCCTTACAGGACAAAAATATCATTTTTGAAATATATGATGTACCCGGTTTAATGCTGGACGGAAAAGAAATTCGCCAGTTGCTTCTTAACCTGACCTACAACGGGCTGGAAGCAATGAGCACTGGAGGGACATTGATTATAAAGACTTATGTTCAGGGAGAACACATAATATTGTCGGTTCAAGACCAGGGTCCGGGGATGGAATATGATGTGCTCAATAAGCTGGGCACTCCATTCTTTACTACCAAAGAAAATGGCACCGGTTTGGGATTGCCAATATGCTACGGTATAGCCTCCAGGCACAACGCCCGAATCGATGTTGAGACCGGTCCCAACGGAACCACTTTCCTGGTTTGCTTCCCAAGATAAACCTACCGCGCCATATCCTAACTACTTATAATTGAGCGGGCTAAACTTCATATAAAGGGTTGGCCGCGAAAGCGTTACCACATATTTTACTAAATGTATTTTATGGAATTCTCAGGATTAGCGGAGCTTTTTGTGCTATAAATTAAGAAGCGCGCTCCATGACTTACAGAAAGGAAGATGGTATGAGAAAGAAACTTGCGGTGGTTTTAATCCTTTTATTAATGGTTAGCATAGTTGCTGGCTGCAGCTCCACTCAAAGCTCCAGCCAAAAAGTATTTACGGTAGAAGAATTGGCCAAATACAACGGTAAAAACGGCAGCCCGGCCTACATTGCCGCAAACGGGATTGTATACGATGTAAGTAAATCAAAAGATTTTATAAACGGCGTTCATAAAGACTGCTCCGAATGTGTGGCCGGCACTGATGTAACTGCACTGATGAGCAAGTCGCCCCATCAATCAGGTAAGGGGTTGGAGGATTTAAACGAGTTGCCCAAAGTCGGTACTTTCAACAAATAATCTTAAAGATGAGGAAATAGATTAACCTCCCCAACACAATAACTGTAATCTATGGCATGTGAGGCAATATATTAACCTGCATTTCAAGAATTTTTGAAATGCAGGTTTTTATTTTGGTAGAGTGTGAAAGTTTTTAATGTTAAACGCATATATTTTATTGATAAACAATAAATTTATATTGTATACCAGCAAAGACTCGGCTATACTGCAAATAATAGCGAGGGTGTTTTAGAAGCTAATTTTAGAAGGGATGAGTTGTATGTGGAATGACCAAAGATCAATTGCTTTAACCAGATTCTGCATTCTGTTTTTTATGGCTGCGCTGCTTGTCACAGTGGCGGCCGCCCCCTGGCTGCTGAGATGGTTTTTTGATTTTTCCCGTCCCGACCTGGTGGGAACCCAGAACTTCTTTCAGGCCACCATCTATATAGGCTCCATCCCTGCAGCCTACCTACTCTACAACCTCCTGGCTCTGATCCGCCGCATCCAGGTTGATCAGGTGTTCATTAATGGGAATGTGGAACTGCTCAGGCGTATTTCCTGGACCTGTTTCACTGGGGCCGGCATCGCCATCGTCTCAACCGGTTATTATTTGCCATGGGTTTTTTTAGCCGCGGCCGCCGCTTTTATGGGCTTGATTGTGCGGGTGGTAAAAAATGTAGTAGCCAAGGCGGTGGAGCTTCAAGACGAAGTGGACTCCATTATATAGGGGAAGGGAGGATGGCGGCATGCCTATCATAGTAAATCTCGATGTAATGATGGCCAAAAGAAAAATATCCTCAGGTGAACTGGCCGAGAAGATCGGTATCAGCCAGGCCAATCTCTCCATCCTGAAAACCGGCAAGGCCAAAGCCATGCGCTTTTCAACCATGGAGGCCATTTGCCGGGCCCTGGACTGCCAGCCCGGGGACATTCTGGAATATAGAGAGGAATAAGGAGGCAAGTTAAAATGAACGAGCACAGCACCAACCTTGACGGTTCTGCCTCGGCGGGCGAGTCGGCGGCATTTCCTATCATGGTGGCCCCCGCCAGAACCAGGAACAGCCTAAAGGAGCCTTTTAGCGCCGACCGAACCGACGGCCTTTTCGCCCTGTTTGCTTTTGTACTGGGGTTCTATTTTGCACGCTGGGTTCTGTTTTCCTGGGAAGGCTGGGGAGTGACGGCGTTTACCCTGGTCTACTGCGCATCCTTAAGCATTTACCTGGTAAAAAAGGGCGTGCAGATTCCTAAAGCGAGCTGGTTCTGGCTGGCGCTAACCGCCTTGACCGGAATCAGTTTTTCCCTATGGACCGATATCGGCCTGGAGCCCTGGCGCAGTCTGCTGTTGTTGGGCAGTGCCGTATACTGGGTGGTCTGTGCCACCGGGCTGCTCATCCTGGGCCAAACCAGCAACTGGATCGGGCTGGACACCGTCAATGGTTTTCTGGTAATCCCCTTCAGCAACTTCGTCAGCCAGTATAAAAGTCTCTCCTTTTTAAGCCGCAATAAAAAGACCCGAACCAGCCAGTTCTTATCGATAGCACTGGGTCTAATCATAACCCTTATAGTTATAGCCATCGTCTTTCCCCTGCTTCTAAAGGCCGATGGCGGAGGCTTTGCCAG
This sequence comes from Syntrophomonas sp., assembly GCA_039679855.1. GTDB lineage: Bacteria > Bacillota > Syntrophomonadia > Syntrophomonadales > Syntrophomonadaceae > UBA5314. The sequence goes on along the minus strand of JBDKUE010000199.1, from coordinate 2,268 downwards.
GCTTACCGGCGGCATATTGACCTATTTTAAAGAAATAAAGCCTGGAGAATACGTAATCCATGCCATATTAGCCGTTCCTATAGCCGCTTATATCTTCGGTCTGGCGGCAGGCAGCGCTCATAAGCGGGGCTGTGACGCTTTCAAAGAAGAAAGCACCCGCCAGGCCTTTTCCGTCTTAAGAATATTGCCCGCAGCCACCGTCTATACACTGCTGGGTCTGTTGTGCAGCCTGTATGTGCTGTTCATCGCCAGCCAGCTCCCCTACTTTTTCTCGGCCTTTGCCGGGCAGCGCCCGGAGGGCTGGCAGGTTTATTCCGAATACGCCCGGAGCGGCTTTTTCGAGCTGTGCCGCATCGCCGCCATCAACCTGAGCGTACTGCTGATAGCCAATCTTTTCGGCAAAAATACCAGTACAATTAAAGGCAGTGAAGCTTCGCCTGATGCAGCCGGTTCCGAAACCAACCGCCTGCATGGCGGCAAAATATTGAAAATCCTCAACTCATTGCTGGCTATATTGACCCTGCTACTCATTGCCACCGCCATGAGCAAGATGTTTTTGTATATCGGGGTTTACGGGCTATCAATGCGGCGGCTGCTCCCCTGCCTTTTCATGGCCTTTTTGGCGGTCATATGCGGCGGGGTAGTAGCCTTACAGAAATGGGATTTTTCCATGGCCCGGCTGGGAGCAGTTGTGGGCTCGGTTATGCTCTGCGCGCTCTGCCTGGTCGACCCGGACGGTTTTGTCACTCGCTACAACGCAGACCGCTACCTGGCAGGAACGCTCAGCGATTTTGATGTTGAAATATTAAGACGCTCAGGACCGGCTGGAGTTGATTCGGCTCTGAAGGTATATACGAAAACCGGGGATCAGGCTTTACAGGCCGAATTGAAGGAGTACCTTTTAACCCAACAGCAACTGGCCGGCAAGTTCGCGGGGCAGCATAGAGATAATCTTCAGAAAACCCAGGCCCGGCAAAATATTGCTAAATATTTCTAAATATATATCGATGCTTTGGAGGTAGAGAGATATGTTTGGAGCAGGTTGGCTGAATTTAGGGAGCCTTGTACTCGGGATGGTCGCATGGATACTTCCTTTGGTTAGTCTCTTGCAACATCATAAGGCTGACCGCAGCAACTGGATTGTCTTTTCCATCGCAAGCATCAGTGCCTGTGCAGTCTCACTGTGCATGCAAATGTTTTATACCAATCATCTGGTAAAGATAAGAGATTGGTCTGCACTTATGGATATATCCAATGCGGTGGCTTTGTGCGCCGCATTACTTCTCACGGTTACAATTATACTCAATACCATTATGTTGGTTATTATTACAAAAAATGGAGTAGATAAAAAATAATACGGGGGCAAAATAATAGCAGAACTTATTAGGAGGTGTTTTGATGGATTGGTCTCAGAAAACAGCGTCCACCAATTTTTTTAAGAAGATCAATAATAGTTCTATCAATCCAATCACCGACCCCAAAGAGGCCATTGATTTCTATATGCCCCTTCCCGACAAGGTCTACGAAAAATGGAGGAGTAAATAAAGCCGGTAGTGCATACGAGGGGGCATAGGGCAACCTTGTCCCCTAAAATCCCCCCTATTTGCCCTGTTCTCCAAACCCATTACCCCTGGCCGGCTTCGTCAACAATATAGAGATAACGGCTGGCAAAACCTTTCTAATAGAAATCCCGACCCGCTAGAGGCTCTCCCGCCAGCATTTGTTTTAAAAATCTTATGCAGCACAACCAGGCATTGAAAGGCATATAATGAATATAGGAGGCTTGGCGTTGAACCGGTTCATCTCGTGAGGATGTGATTGAAATGCGAACCTCCCGGTTTATTACTTCCGATGATCTCCGCATCGATAAGGTAATGCTCGAACTCCCCAAGCATTGGTGGAGCCGGCCTTATGAGTATGCCTGGGCTGCTTCATTTGCCGCCCGGGAACACACCGTGCTTGACGCGGCCTGCGGCCTCTGCCACCCGTTCAAGTACTACCTCTGCAATATCTGTAAGTACGTCTACGCCTGCGATAAAAACGAACACATTTTATGCAACCGCAACATCCTGCTCGATATGTTCAGGTATTTTGGCGTGGATGCTTTTGACTTTCCCCTGGATTATTTGGGTAAGCCCATCTTAAGCAGGCAGGATATTTCGAAAACTTCGTATGATGACGCCATGTTCAATACTATCTTCTGCATATCGGTATTGGAGCATCTTCCGGAAGAAGAAGTATTGAAGATATTGGTAGAGTTCAAACGCA
>JBDKUE010000110.1:0-7157 GCA_039679855.1 Syntrophomonas sp. | reverse complement strand
TATAAAGGTAAAAAAATACGATGCAATAGGTGCATCGTCACAGACTGTCAAAATAGTTTAATCGTGATTCAAGGCTTAAGATTGCCGCGTCGCTTCGCTCCTCGCAATGACCCAATATAGGCTAGTTGTCATTGCGAGCCGAAGGCGTGGCAATCTCGGACACAGGGGGACGTTTTTGTTGTGTCACTCATTTTATGGATCGGGTTCAAATTCGAGCAGGGCGCAGATAACGGTCATGTCATCCAGGGGCTGGTTGTGGCATAGCTGCAGGGCTTTATGCAAAAGGCCTTCCGCAATCATTTGGGGATCATTGTCACCAAGCCCCCCCAGAAACCGGGAAATCCAGCCTTCATTCAACCCCTTTTGGGGGTTCTCCACCAGACCGTCGGTAACCAGAACCAGTATATCGCCACTCTTTAACTGGCGGTGATCGCTTATGAGGTCAATATCCTCCAGAATCCCGATGGGGGGTGAGCTGGATGTAATCGTAGCCACCTTTTTACCCTGTTTTATAAAGGAAGGCGCACTGCCAATCTTGATAAAGTCGACTTCACCCGAATAGAGGTCTATCATAGCCATATCCAGGGTGGCGAAGCTCTCGGCAGTAGAGCGCAGCAGCAGCAAAGAATTGATGGTTTTGAGGGTTGTTTCCTGATTGAAGCCGCTGCCCAGCAGATTTTCCAACAGGCGCACCGCGGCCTGGCTTTCTTCCCAGGCCTTTTCCCCGACGCCCATCCCATCGCTCAAGGCGATCAGCTGTTTGCCCTGTTTCAAGGTGGCTATGGTAAAACTGTCCCCGCACACCGCCTCTTTACCGATCTGGGCGGCGCCGGAGAGCACCCGGAATACGAAGCCGCGGCTGAGTTGAATAGAGCAGGACCCCTGGGGACTGCGCGGACATTTTTTACCGGTAACCTTCAATTTTTCTCCCAGGATTCCCGATATGGCTGGCGCTATACAGGTTTCACAATAGTTTCCATCCGGACAGCTGTCGGTGGACAGGCTCAGAAAGAGCTGCCGTTCTCCCTGCTCCATGGCGCTGACATCGCGCACCGTAATCCCTAAGCGATTCATTTCCTCGATTACCGCTTTGCGCACATCGGGGTTCAAAATGGCCCGGGCACCCATTTCCTCCAGGAGGTTCTTGATAACCTGGCTCACCCCTTTTAACTGCATGGAAACCAGCTGCCGGGATTGGTGAAAGCGCTGGGCCCAGTATTCATTGATGCGCAGGGTTTCAAAAAGGCGGTTGGTTTCTGCCACCACCTCACCCATTTTAAAGCAGCGCGCCCGAAAAGCTTCACCTATATCGCTTTCTCTGATTTCCCCACTGGTTTCAGCCAGGGAAAAAACATCCAGGAGCTCCTTCGAGGTCTGATAGGCTTCCCGGTCCCAGCAGCGGGGATAACGCGGGCAGGAACCGCAGACTCCGCCGGAAATCTGTTCATACAGATACCCCAAATAGGAGCTCGCTTCGTTAACCTGAGACTTGGACTGCTGCAGGGTGGCGCTCATCTCTTCGAAAATGTGCACCAGGTCCTCCATTCGGCCGCGGGTTATCCCCTCCAACTGCGAGGCGGCCACCTGCATGGAACGGCTTTCCGGCCAATGGATGGGGCCTACCGTCTGGATAGCCATCTGGTCTTTCCATGCGGTGGGCAGGATATAGAAGAGCGCCGAAGCTATCCCGGTCTCCCAAATACCCATGAGCGCCGTATTGCCGTCGCTGATAAAAAAGGAAAAGGCCAGGTTGCCAAGCATAAAGCCGATTATGCTGCCCAGTTGACCGAAGTTGCGGAACAGGCCGGCCAGCAGGCCGGCTACCGAGTACATGGCTATGCTCTGGGCAAAAATGCGGGAAGCAAGTGAAGGTATAATACCGGACATAACCCCCACCATGGTTCCCGCTCCGCTTCCCCACAGGAAGGCTGCATAAAGAACGCCCAGACGACACAGGATCCCTCCTATGCTCAAGCCCCATATCGTAAGATCGTTCAACCCCAGAATCAGACCGATTCCCAAAACCATAAAGGCCGCTTTGTCTTCAAAACTGAAGTGGGCCAGGTGCCTTCGCTCCCCTATAACCTCTTCCCCGACCATGGCAATAAAGGCCAGGACTCCGCTTATAAGAGCCTCAAAAACAATCACCATTTCCCCGTACAGGGTAAAACCGGTTTTGAGAATCAAAAGGGTTTTTATTAAGAATAGAAGGGCGGTGGTCAAAACCGGTATACCCCACCACTGGTGCCCGCCCGGAATCCTAGCCCGGTTTAAAACGGCCAGCAAAGCAAGCACGGCGATAAGGTTTACCCAAAAGCTAGCCCCGCTCAAGCAGGAGAAAAGCCCCAGGACGGCCCCCAGCCCTACCAGCAGGCGGCGCCCCGGGTTTTGTCGTCCAAACCCGGCTATATAAGCATAAATAAAAGGCAAAAGTTCACCCAGAACAAAAGCCCGGGCCATGACCGCCGCTCCCAAACCCAAAAAAACGGTTTCAGCGTTCATCATCACATAGAGGCCGGCCTTCAGTTCTTTAGCCTTTTGCATTAAACCCCTGGAATCGGGCAGGCGCTTTTGGAGACGCCGCCCCCGCTCTGCCCATTTCCGGCGGCGCGACGCTCCCTGGTCAGCTACTCGGTGGTAGGGGTAGACCTCCCACTTTTCCAGCATTACCATCCCCCATCTCCAGCTTTGTCCACCAATTATAGCAATACTGTCTGGTAAATTTTGTCATTAGACGGGGGATGAACTTTTTTCTTTTAGCTAAATTTCCAGTAAAAGCCAGGTATATCAAACAGAATATTCAGAACTTCAACAAAGCGGCTGCCTGATTTAGTCCTTTTTTATTGGGTTGGTTCATATCCTTCATAGAGTTCCCAGATAATAGCGTCCATCAGATCGCTTTCACTGACTATTACTTCACCCTTGCCCATTTCCTCAATAATAGAGAGCATGACCAGGACTCCTTTGGTGATAATATCAGCCCGCTTTTTTTGGACACCCGACGTGGCCTGCAGCTGCTCCAGGTTCATGCACCGCAGTTTCTCATACACCAGCCGCACCTCATTCACTTTGATGACCTGACCGTGAACCGCCTCCCGCTCGTATTCCTCTAAACCCTTCATAATAGCCACAACGCTGGTTGCCGTGCCCCCTACGAAAACCAGGGGCTGGCCGCGAAAGACATCGCGCCTGGCAGTGAGCGGAGCAAGCACTGCCCCCACTTGTTCAGGGCTCATATCGTCTTCCGTGGCTCGAACCGCACCCACCGGAAGGGAAAGCAGCATAAGCCGGCCCGCCTCCCTCCAAACCAGTTCGGTACTGCCGCCGCCTAAATCAGCCACCAGGGGCTCCCCGGTAAGATCAAGCCCCCGGCCGACGCCCTGGTAGCTTAGCCAGGCCTCTTCCTCTCCACTGATAACCTCAACCGTCAGGTCCAGCTCCCGCTTGACCAGTGCGACGAACTCCTCCCGGTTCCGGGCTTCGCGGACCGCGCTGGTAGCTATAATCCGGTGCTTCTTAACCCGGTAAGTCTGCATAATTTCTTTATATCGTTTCAAGCACTCTACGGTGCGCAGGGTGGCTTCCGGTTTTAATAGACGGCTGCCCGATACCCCTTCACCAATACGGGTGGTTTCTAAATCACGGTACAGGGTAAACAGCTTACCCGCCGAAGCCCGGGCTATATAAAGGCGGCAGGAATTGGTTCCTATATCGACGGCTGCCAGGTTCATTAACACGTCCTCCTTGCTTTTACACAATAAAAAAGCACTCCGTAAGAGTGCTCAGAGCAATTAAAAAAGGCGAATCTCTGCGTCAATGCCACAACCCGTTCAATCAACGTACTTCTGTACGCCTCAATCACGGCTTCTGGCATTTCCTTGACCTTCACCTTTTTTACTTGCTCTGAGAAAGTTTTTGATAAAATAAGCACTCCTTTCTCAAGAAGTGCTTGTTGATCAATAATATGCCTAATAGGTGCGGTTTCTCCTTTTTTGTTCCATACGATGTTTGAGGGGCTGCATTCTTTCATCACTTTCCTTGAGGAATTTAGCTATCTTGTCATCAAGGTTGGCCGGACCGCTGCTGCTCCTGGGGCCGCCTCCACCCTGATAACGGCCGCCTCCTCCGGAATAACCGTCCGACTCCCTGCGGGCGTGTTGGGTATGCACCGGTCTGCTTTCAACGGGTTTGGGAGGTAGGGCCTGCTTGATCGACAGTCCGATCTTTTTCCCCGCCACATTCAATACCTTGACCTTGACGATGTCGCCTTCTTTAATGAAGTCTTTGACATCCTTTACATAGGTATCAGCTATCTCCGAAATGTGAACCAGTCCTACAGATCCCCCCGGCAACTCAATAAATGCGCCGAATTTAGTGATGCCCTGCACCCTGCCTTCAAGAACCTCACCAGGAACAATATTTGTTTGTTCAGTAGGCATATAGTGTGATATCCCCCTCAAGAAGTCGCTAGCTTAATTTTATTAAAACCCTCAAATGTAGTCAATATAAAACGATAATCATAATCTAGGCTAATTATCGCCCTGTTTCGTCACTATATACCGTTCTCCGTTCTTTAACATGCCCAGACGTTCCCGGGCTATACGCTCAATTGTCTCTGGAGAGTTCAGAGAATTTTTTTCCAGGGTGAGCTGCTGGTTTTTTTCCAGCAGGGCCGCCTTGCGCTGCTCCAGCACCGCTTTGCGCTGGCCCAGATCGTGAACCGTAAGGGCGCGCGGAACTACCGCCCAGGCCGCCAGCCCCAGCAAAAGGCAGCTTACTATTAATTTGGCCCTGGCCGGTTGGCCGGTTTTCTTAGCCTTGGCCATCCGAGTCCTCCTCTTCAGCCAAACCGAGTACCTCTCCAGGTATTACTATAACTGATTTATATCCTTTGGAATTGGCGCGATTTAATAAGGCCAATACACTGCCAGGGTTGGTCTTGAGCTGCCGGGCCATTTCTTCAACCGTCTTGCCCATTTCTTTTAAGACAACCACCTGTTTTTCAGCAAATGTCAATTTTTCCGCGCCGCGAATTTCGATTCTCATGATAAAACCCTCATCTGATAAATTTACCAAATAGAGTGGAAAAGTGTACGTTTTTATTCGTCAAAGGGACTGGGTATTCCTGCTAAAGACCTAAATTTTTTTAAATATCAGGAGGCTCGGCCTCCTCCGCCTTCCGGGCATAGTAATTTTTCAGCGCTTTTCCCAGGCTTAGGAACGGTTTGGCCAGCTGGTGTTTTAGCCAGGAAAAGCAGCCTACAACCACCCTGGCCAGGGCCGCCAGCGGACGATGCAGATGACGGGCTCCGTACCGGTAATAAATAAGGACTCCGATGATCAAAGCAACAAAAACGTAGACCCGCAATTCCCCCAGATTTATCAGGACCAGGCCGGAAAAAATCAGGGCGATAAGCAGGATCCACAGGCTACAATCCTGTATGATCAGAAAAACTTTACGAAGCCGGCTTTTGCGAACCGTCAACTGGTAAAAATGAATTATTATTCCGAGCAAAATTCCGATCAGCAAGGTCAGGAGAAAGGCGCAAATCTGGTTCAAAAGATCGGGCATATCCCCTCCATAAAAAGACATCTGCGCCCGCCAGTACCCCTAGCTGCTGGAAGGCGCCAAGAAGTCTTGCCAATGCCAGTTATTTTAAAAGGCGCCCCAGGATATTTTTGCTCTTACTTTTCATATCGATTCCCGGGGCCTTATACATTATACTATTCACGCCTCCTTCTAAAGCAACCTTGCCTTCATCCAGCTTGAGCAGGTTGATATGCAGGTCCTCGCCCACCACAAACAGGGTTCCCATCGAGGTGTCGAGAACTATTTCCTGCTCATCAAAGTTGATCACGTTGTTGACCCCGGCAAGCTCCATGTTTTTACGATTGGTTAATTTGATAAAATGCTCGGCCATCTCGCCGCCTCCTTAAAAAGCCTAATCTGATAATAGATATGCGACCCGGCTTTTTTTATGCCACCGATAATCAGACAGCTAGTACACTGTCAACCCTAATTCTGCATATCACTCGGCGAGGAAGATTTTTGTAGGACAAGGCGGTCGCAGCTCCTTGCCATCCTGGCACCGCTGCATTAGCCCGTCCATGGGCGTCAGGATTGAGTAATACTGGACGTATTGCGATTGACGACAACGCAGTCATACGGAAATCTAACCGGCGATGGTATGCAGAATTAGGGTTGACAGTGTACTACAGCATGGCTGCGGTATTTTTACAAAATGAAACACCGGACCTGAAGGAATCAGCCCGGTGCTAACGATGTTTATTACGACTTTGAACATATCCTACTCTACTATACGGTAGAGGTTTTTGGCATCACTTGTCTTAACATTGTCTTTAATGTCCAGGATTTCATAAACGGTTTTACGGTCTCCCAACTGCACGGTAATGAGGTCGCCCTTTTTTACTTCACTGGCCGGTTTGGCCAAGCGGCCATTCAACATGACCCTTTCGTTTTCCGCAAAATCCTTGGCTAAGGTACGGCGTTTGATAATCCTTGATACTTTGAGGAATTTGTCCAGGCGCATCTTATTTTACGGCATCCTTTAAGGCCTTGCCGGGTTTAAAGGCTGGTACCCTACCGCCCGGGATATTGATAACTTCACCACTCTGCGGATTGCGGCCCTTGCGCGGCTGCCGTTCGCGCACTTCAAGGGTGCCAAAGCCCACCAGCTGAATCTTTTCCCCGTCAACCAGGGCTTCTTCAAAACAGTCCATCAAGCAATTAAATATTTTTTCACTGTCTTTTTTGCTTTTGCCCAGAATCTCCGCCATTTGTTCGACAATATCAGCTTTATTCATATTTACTACCTCCCATAATCATTTTTTATATAATGGGCTATTCGATGCCAGGATGAATATTCCTGCTTATTATATTTCAGGGTTTTATAAGCCCCTTTTTTTGGCCTCATTCCACAACTCATCCATGGCTTCCAGAGGTACTTCGCCCAGGGTCTGTCGGTTTTCCGCGATGCGGTCCTCGATGAAATTGAAGCGCCGGGTAAACTTGTCGCTGCACTCCTGCAGGGCGTCCTCCGGTTCGACTCCTTTCATCCGGGCTACATTTACCAGGGCAAAGATCAGGTCGCCCATCTCTTCTTTAACCGCTTCCGGACTTCCGGCTGCTTTCAGCT
>JBDKUE010000172.1:0-21322 GCA_039679855.1 Syntrophomonas sp. | reverse complement strand
AAAAGAGCACTGCCCGGGATCAGTCCCAATACGCTGTCAATGCGTTTACAGGAGCTGGAGAAAGCCGGGATCATAAGTAAGAAGGTGTATCCGGAAGTGCCTCCACGGGTAGAGTACTCTTACACTACCCGTGGTCAAGAGCTGGGGGTTGCGCTGATCCCTTTGATTCAATGGACCCTGGATAACTACGAAAATAGTGAGTCAGAAGATGCCCGGGAAATTATGAATAGATGTATTAACAAGAGTTGTGGTCAGTAAATCATCTTTGCCAAAGCTTGGTGACATGGCCCCATTAATCGCGGGTGATTGCCGTTTCATGATAGGCATACTCCACTGGTAATATCAGGTTGGTTTTGGGAATCATCTGTGCATGAATTGATCGAGAGGATTCCGATTCTGCTAAATCGAAATCCTCTCAAGCCATCAGGAACATTCTACAATTCCTGGTGCGAATATTGTTATATGTTTTTATACTCTAGGAGCGTTAGCTCCTGTTTTTGTTTCATGTATTATTGCAATAATTACAAATATAATGCTGCAAAGTGCTATAACCAATTCATACACTTTATCGCTTATTCGTCTCTGATTTCTGCACTGATGGTATAGGTGTCGGTAGCTCCCGCGGAGTTGATGAACAGCCGGGCAGTATTCACCGCACCGGTAAAATCGACAATGCCGGTTTGACCGGCCGGTACGGTAAAAACGGTACTGGTATTAATTAGTAAACTGCCTTGTTGAACTTGAACAACACCGGAGACTGCTGTGGTGGTAGGATTGTAGATAAGCCACGTTGCCTGCTCCGCTCCGGTCATATCAATAAAGGTCGAAGCATTCGGCGCTCCGGTAAGAGTATCAGTAATAGGATACGATAGTGTTCCTTTAACCCAGGTAACATTTAATTTGGGCCAGAAGTCGCTATCCTCAAAACGGTTGCTACGCATTGCGACAATATTGTCATTGGCATCTTCAATCCCTCTCAATTCTATGCCATTGTTGGCGTAGGCTCCGCTATACCAGCCTTGCACCAGGCTGGTTACATCAACTGTAGGCGAACCTAGAACTGGAGCAATGAAAGAAAATGTTGGTGATGGATAGTACGAAAGTGGCGCTGTATTAAAAGTAACCGTGTTTTGATTGAAAAAATTAAGCAGTCGGTATCCGATTACCTGAGCTATTCCCAGATTGTCATTCCGGAAACAAGTTAGAGTCAATGTAGCGGCTCTAACGGTACTGTTGGGTGGTATACCGCGGTTCGGATCAAATATGTCAAATTGGAGTAAACTTCGGTAGATGTCCGTTGCACCGGAAAAGGTACCTGCAAATAAAACATTGTCATACGGCGGATTAGCAAAGTTCTGGTTGGGGTAGGCTGATGCAATATATACATTCTGAATAGGATTAAACAGTGTATTCTGCATTTGATCACTTCCTTTCTAAAATAGTATATTTTAGGCAAAAGGAAAATGATACCATATGCAGTCTGAGTAGGTTACACCATTACGCCGGGACGTTCTTGGTGTAACAACTAAGTTAATAACTAGAGTCCTTATGATTGAATGTACCAGAGGGAACAAGATTACCAGTATTCATAAAATACGAACTAAGGGAACCTCAATGAAGTTCCCTTAAATAATTACTTACTTTCTTACCCTGGCCTAGATTGTAACCCTCGGTGCTTCTTTTTCCTTCAGGTTCCATGACATGTTCCAAATATATGCAGAACCATTCACTATCCGGAAAATTACCACTTCAGTATCTGCCCCTGCTTGCTTAATATTTTCCCATATCCATGGCCTTTCCAGAAATAACCGTTTTTCAAGCTCCTTATCCTCAACCACTTCTGCCAGTCCAGTTACACGAAGGGATGCAAAATTCACCGGATCGTCTGCATCGCGAATAAAAGCTGCCTCCACTTTGGGATTAATTTGAATTTGCTGAAAAAGTCCTTTTGCCTTTGCTGTATGAAAATAAAATCCGGTTTCATCTGCAAACCACATGAGCATTCCCCGTACGTGTGGTTGATTATCTTCGCTGGTAGCAAGCCAGCAGGAGGGATTTTGATTTGCAAACAACATAACCTCAGTAAGTTTCTCTTCCATGTTATTTACCTCCTGATTGTTTTTGATTATTACATAACCGTTCTAGTTACAATCAGATGGTAAAATAATTTTGTTTTCAGCACTTTCAAAATCTTAATAAAATATATCAATATTCTGAGCTTCCTTTTATATTGAGTAATTTCTGCCTGAACGCAGAAGGTGTCATTTTATATGCTTGCAAAAAACAGGTGGAAAAATAAGAGGAGCTGCTATATCCGCATTCCATCGCAATTTCCGATATATTCCCCACGTTATTCATCAGCATAATCCGAGCTTTTTGAAGACGTAGCATATTCAAAAAATCTATGGGGGATTCTCCGGTAACTGATTTAAAGATTTTTGAGAAATGCCCGGTAGAAAGGTTTACCTGCTCAGCCAGGTCTTCGATGGTTATCTTTTCCCCAAAATGACTGTTCATAAAGGCAATCGCCTGATCAACTTCAAATCGATCATATAAAGGTATGATATTATTGCTGTCTGGCCTAACCGAATGTACTACCAAATGAGTAATAGCCAAAGCCAGATTATTCAGTAATTCCAAATTCCTATATCCGCTTTCGAGCATAAAGCATCGCAAAAAACCTAAAAGTTCTGGATGTGGAATAAATATCTCTCCTCGAAAAACTGAAGCAGACTGGGTGTACTGCAGTATGGTCTCTCGAAATAACTCGGCATCAATTAATATTGCTATATAGCTCTGAAAATAATCTTCCTCGATTTCTTGGTGATGAATACCCGGCGACATAGCGGACAGGCATTTTCCCTGGGTCAGGTCATACGATATATGCTTTCCCTCAACAACGAAATCACCGACCGGTTGAAAATAGTAGATAAAGGAGTAGGCAGGATGAGTGTGACTCGGTGTAATGGCATATTCACAGTGCCCGTTGGAAGGAATAAATAAGCTAACCTGGGGATGAAGAAAACAATCCAAGGCTTTATTCATCATATGTGCGGTATTTTCACTAATCTGCCCAACCAGTTTATTCAGTATAGCGATTTCATTTTGATCAAACTTCATTAAGAGTACTCCGTTTAAACTTACCTAAAGCATCAAATATGATTAGCTATAAGCCATCTTTTCCTAAGTTTACAAGAAATGGAGTGATAACTTAAGGCTAAACATATTTTACCATCAAATGTGTTTAGCCAACTGGCTGATGGCAAACTGGATCCCCGAATCGCTGGTGATTGCAGTCACCTGATCGACCCCGCTGGAAATATCAGGTTGATTTTTCGAATCATCTGTGCATAGAATAGATCGTGAGGATTCCGATCTGCTAAATCGAAATCCCCTCTAACCATCAGGAACATCAACAAATCCTGGTGCAGATGAAAGTATTAATTTCTATGTTTAGGAGCTGTTAGCTCCTATTTTTGTTCAATTGAATAGCCGCGATAAGTACAAGTATGATGCTGCAAAATGCTGTGATGAACTCAAACAATCTATCACCCCCTTTTCCCGGTGCTGCCAGGAATTGGAGGCGTTCCTTCAGGCTATACATATTTTACCACCAAACAGGTGTTTGATAAACGGTCTCATCTATAACATTTCTGACATCCCCAATTGACTCAATTTTCAGATACTCTTTATTTCCGGCTGTTTTAGGAATTCGCTGCTGCTGAAGATAGCGGCATACGTATTCTGCGCAGCCTGGGCGAGGTAGGGGAGTATATGTATATGGAATTCTGCTATGTTGACAAGAGCGGTTTACTGCGATAAACTAGCAGAGGTCTATTGTAATAAACCTGGGCGGGGGTGAGACAGATGGAATTATATAAACTATTTGATGCGGAATATAAATTTGTATCTATCATTTGGGATAATGAACCTATTAATTCGACTGACCTGGTAAAGCTTTGTTTTGAAAAACTGGGCTGGAAAAAATCAACTACTTACACGGTGTTGAGAAAGCTCTGTCAACGCGGCATTGTACAAAATAAAGAAACAATTGTTTCTTCTCTTATCAAACGTGAAGAAGCACAGAAGCATGAAAGTGAAGCATTAATTGATAAAGCTTTTGACGGATCACTGCCCAAGTTTTTAGCTGCGTTTTTTGATAAAAAGACTATTTCGGAAGAAGAAGCAGATGAACTAAAGCGCATCATTGAGGAGGCGATCAAATGACGAGCTTATTTGTCGCCGTTTTGAATATGAGCATAACCGCAAGCTATATAGCCGCCGCAGTTATCGTTATAAGGATTCTGCTCAAGAATATGCCGAAGGTGTACTCTTATGTTTTATGGCTGGCCGTATTGATAAGGCTCGTATGTCCTTTCAGCTTCAATTCTTCCTTTAGTTTATTAGGTTTATTAGAACCGAACTTACAGGCTGATGGCGGAACACTGAAGTTTATCTCCTACAATGCCGGGTCCATACAAGACGCAGGGACCGGTGCTGGCGTAAATTCAATTGGTAATTTAATTAATTCATCGCTTCCTGCCGCTACTCCGGCAGCCAGTGCAAATCCAGTGCAAATTTACCTGGAGATTGCCAGCCTGATTTGGATTGCCGGCATAGTGGTACTGCTTATCTATAGTATTGTGTCTTATATAAAAGTTAGAAACAACGTGAAGACAGCAACTCTCGTGAAAGACAACTTCTTTGAAACTGACAGAATCACTACGGCTTTTATATTCGGTTTGGTCAAACCCAAGATATATGTGCCGGTAGGGATGAGCGACCAGGACTTGTCTTATATCCTGGCTCATGAAAAGGTACATATAGACAGGTTGGACTACCTTATAAAACCCTTTGCTTTCCTGGCACTGATTGTTCACTGGTTTAATCCCTTAATGTGGGTGTCATTTGCATTGATGAGCAAAGATATGGAAATGTCCTGCGATGAGGGTGTTATCAAGAAAATGGGCAGCGAAGCTAAAGGCAGCTATTCAAATTCACTGTTGTCCCTTTCGATGAAAAGAAACCGTTTATTGCCAGGCAGTCCTCTGGCCTTTGGAGAGAGCAATATTAAGGCCAGGATTATCAATGTCTTAAATTATAAAAAGCCTGCATTATGGATGCTTATACTTACCGTTATCGTATTATTCGCTTTGTTTATGGTATTCATAGCGAATCCCAAGGATGGGCAAATCTTTAAGTCTAATACGTATTCAGGGTATGCGTTGGGAGTTCTGGCGGATAACAAGACGGCCTATGTCGGCAACAACAGCAAAGTTGCCGCACTTATCGACGCTATGCCGCTGCCCCAGGGCATTAAACGAAGTACAATTGAGCTGCAGACAGCTGCTCCGCCCTATGGAATAACTGTGGATTGTACCATAAAGGACATTGGCGGCTTAGGGGATCAGGGTGCTATTAATAACATTTTTTATCGCAATTCCATCATGCTCTTTAGCTTAATAGATAATGTCGATATCATTAATTACAATATTACCGATGAAACCTCGCATAATGCGGTGTTCAGCTTTACCTGCAGCAGGGCAACCGCAGAAAAACTGCTGGGGCAGGATGTGCGCCAGTATACCGGCAGCGTTGAAGCACTCAAAAACCTTATCGATAGGCTGAATGCCATGTCATTTGCGCCAAATGCCGGCAGCAATACCAGCGATAGCACTTCTTTCGCCGGAAACGAACCTGCTGGAAATAGTATTGGGGGTAAGCCCCAAACGGGCCAAGACCGTATATCCATATCTAAACGTTTTTTTCCGGTTACAGGAGAATATCTTTTGCCCCGCGTTAATTTGGAAACCGGTGATTATCAAGTGAGCTTTGATGATGGAGCAACATGGCTATTTAGACGTGTTGATCCGGAAACTCGCCAAGCAGAGTACAGCGCTGATGGAGCAAACTGGTATACGATGCCGTCGAGCTAAAGGTGTTTATTGCAGAGTCTGAAGGCGATATGGCTTACCTTCCCAGAGCATGTGCCGGTGGTCTTCAAACGCCGGGAATTGGGATGGGTAAAGGATTTGCATGAGTTTGCCAACTGGTGATGGCGAACTAGACTCGAATCGCTGGTGATTTGCTGTTTCGTAATGGCGGATTGTTCCCAGCCCATGAACACGCCCAATTCCCGGGTCTGCCGGGAATTGGGCGTGTTCCCTTAGGGCTTAATGTATTTTACCAACTAATCGTAATTGTATTGGTCGATTCGCTCCAGGATGCATTAAATTGCATAGCCTGCGACAGATCACGCAGCTTAAAGTAATTGCTGCCATTAATGTTATAAGCATCAAAACTTACTTTGCTTCCATTTATCAACAGGGTTGCGGAGGTGGGAATGGCATTTATACTACCACTGGCGCCTGATTTCTTTTGTTCCCCGCCAGACGGCGTATACGGTTGGTTGCCTAATATATTGATGGCCTTGTTTTTCTCGTCCCATGAAACATAAAATTGTTTCTTGGTACCGTTTAATGCCATAGCCAGATCAACAAGCTTGAAGTAGTTGCTGCCATTTATGTTGTAAGCATCAACGCTGGTTTTTTTACCATTTACCTGAAGAACACAGGAACTGGGTTTGGCCATAGTGCTGATTATTGATACAGTGTCGGTAACCGTATCTATAAATCCGTTGGCACTGTCATAAGCGTCGGATTTGATGGTGATGGTTTGGCCGGCATAGGCTGAAAGATCAAGCGCGGCTTCATAAGGGGATCCCACTACTTCTGCAGCATATTCCCCGTTGATATAGTACACGACTTTGGCTGTATCAAGTCTATGGTTGCCAACAAACGCACTGATTTTTTGAGCCTTTGCTTCTAACGGCGGCAATGCCGGATCAGATAAATCTGCAAAAATGACCGGACTGGCTGCATTCATCTCACTTAAAAAATAAGGACTGGCAATCGCCTTTTTATAAGCATTCAGTATATTATTGTTACCTGACAGCGAACATTTGCGGCCCGCACTATCCCAGGTTTCGTTGCAGTCCCAGTAAAATACGGCTTTGATGGCCGGATAGCGGCGGGCGATTTCATCATAGAACTCTTTGATATCCTTGGCTCCCACCCACGAAACATCGGTGCCCTCAAACAGCACATTCTGGATAGGCGCCCCCTCAGCTAAAACGATCGGCTTGCGCCCAGCATAGGCGTCATAGATCGGTTTGATTCGATCTGTCCATTTGGTGTTTTGCTCGCTTTCTCCATTGGCTAGATAAGGCGGATAGGCGCTTACCCCGATCCAATCGACATATTCATCTCCCGGATACCACTCGGCCGCCGCGTCAAAAGGCCAGTCATTCGGCGCCCAGCACATCGCAACATTCGGTGCTTCACTATGCATTACCCGGGCCACCAATCGGAATTTTTCAATATATTTATTGGGGTCTCCTGTCCATTCACTGTCTGGATCATTCATTTCACCGGCAAAGCGAAGAAAGATTGGAATTCCGCTGCTGGCGGCCTGTTTCGCAAAATTATGGAGATAGCTGTCGTCTTGCACCTGATCGAGTCCGTTATTCGGCTCTAGAGCGATCTGCATCCCGACATTCAGTTTTTTCGCCCGATTAAAGTGGTTTATGTAATGGTTGAAATCTTCCATACCATAGTGCTCATAAAGCATGTACATCGCATGTTTCTTGCCCGTCAATTTAGGTACGCCTTCAAAATAAAAAGGGTTTCCGGTGGCAGTGTTATGTACGGCTGGATCGCCCTCAGCAAAGATACCCAGATAAGACCCTGCCTTTGGTTCGAATTTTGCGCCATGATAGGCCTGCTTTTCCCCCGCCTGGGCTGCCTTTTCCACATAGAGGCTCATTTCATTTGTCCCAGCAAAGCATGGGGCGGAATTGACTATCAGAAATAAAAAAATTAGGCATAAGCAGCTTATTTTCTTCATTTTGGTCCTCCCTTTTTATTTCAGATGATTTTGGAAGGATTTGCTTTTCCCTTACACAGTATACTATAAGACGTTTAACGTATTCCATCTCGGAAGTATGCACGGTTTTTCAACTTAAATGAAGCACCAGTTTGCCAACCGGGCGATAGGCCTTGGATTCAGGTTCAACTGCTTTTAATTGATGTGATGGGTAAGAAATCTTTAGAAGGTCGGAAAGTGGATTTATCTTTAGAATACAAAATTCGATATATTTCGTATGAGTTATATATTCATGGCGAGGGAGGTTGTTTAATGAAAAGAGGGATCTTTAACCGCAGAAAATGGCGGTGGGCGGCGCTGCTGACCATGGCTGGAATTATGCTTTATGCACTACCGGCCCTGGCTATGTATTTTCCAGATGCTCCCACCAATTTGGCCGTCTCAGGTATCGGAACCAGCAGCGCCACCTTGAGCTGGACTGACAACTCCAGTGACGAGGATGGTTTTTACATTTACCGGCTGGTGGGGGATGGCTCATATGCTCGCATAGCCGAGACTGGAGCCAACGCTACCACCTATGTCGACCATGGCTTGCCGGTGGGGGTTGAAATAAAATACAAGGTCTACGCTTATAATTTTTTTGGTCAATCGTTCCCATCCAATGAAGTAAGCTATATTGTGCCAGGAGATTCAACGACGCCTTCTGCTCATTCGCCGTCGGCTCCCAGCAATTTGACCATAACAGGTTCAGACACCAGCGCTGCCCTGAACTGGACTGACAATTCGGATAATGAGGATGGTTTCTATATCGACCGCCTGGTGGGGGACGGCTCTTATATCCGCTTAACCTCAACTGTGGCCAATACCACCAGCTATACCGACAGCGGTTTGACACCGGGAATGGCAGTTAAATACCGGGTTAAGGCTTACAACACATCCGGTCAGTCAGCCTGGTCCAACATAGCTGCCTATACAGTGCCGGAAGATCATTCGAGCACAACGTCCACGACACTGCTGTTTTATATCAATGCCGATTACTATTACGTCAACGGGGTAATGACCACAATGGATGCGGTCCCGGTGATAGTTGAGGGCCGCACTCTACTCCCCGTCGCTTATCTGGCCAACCCCCTGGGGGCGGCAACAGCTTGGAATCCGGATGAACGCGCAGTATCTGTTAGTCTGGGCTCTACCCACATAAAGATGCGTATTGATGATCCCTTTGCCCTGGTCAACGGCACCCGGGTTCCCATCGAACCGGGAAACCTGGCGGTAAAACCGATTATTCTTCCGCCAGGGCGCACCATGCTGCCCTTGAGCTTTATTGCCCGGACCCTGGATTGTTCGGTGGATTGGAACCCGGCAACTCAGCAGGTCAAGATCACCTACCCTGCGATTTAAACGAGGATGACCAGCCGGGTTAAAGAAATTAATACTTGAAAGCAAAAACTCAGATTAAACCAGTGCAAGATATATTCTGTGCAGCTTTAATAAGGCGGGGGAACTTGTCAAGGTTTCTGGCTATTCGCTTTATTCATCTCTGGTTTGTGCGCTGACTGAATAAACACCGGTACCAGCAGCGCTAAAAAACAGTTGAGCACCGGTAAATGAGCCGGCAAACAGGACGTTTCCTTGAGTCCGGTTGTAAAAATTCTGATCGGCATAAGCTGATGATATATATACGTCTTGTACGGGATCGAAAGTTGTTACAGGCATTGGATCACTTCCTTCCTAAAATACAATATTTAATGGCAAAGGAAAATGATACCACAAACCTTCTACCCGCCCAGATTTAGCCTGGCAAAAAGAATAGTCAGCGGGATGGCCACAAAGATTCCCGGCAGCAGATTGCCGATTTTGATTTCTTTGATTTCGAGAATATTAAAGCCGATGCCCAGTATTAACAAACCGCCGGTTGCACTCATTTCAGTAATAATGGCCTGGGAAAGAACCCCCTGCAATAAACCTGCTCCCAGAGTGATCGCTCCCTGGTACAATAATACCGGAATTGCCGCAGCTAATACCCCTATTCCCATGGATGAAGCGAAAACTATTGCGGTTATGCCGTCTAGCATCGATTTGGCTATCAGAATGGTGTGATTCCCTCTGAGGCCGCTTTCGATGGAGCCCATAATGGCCATAGCTCCTACACAGTAGATTAAACTCGTACTGACAAAGGCTTTGGTAAAGCGTCCATCTTCCCCGCGCCCGATCTTGGTTTCCATCCAGATGCCAAAGTTCTTTAATCTCAATTCTATATCAATGAGCTCTCCAACAATCCCTCCGATCACCAGGGAAGCGATTACAACCAGTGCGTTATTGGTTTTTATAGCCATACTGCCTCCGATCAGAAGTACGGCCAATCCTATTCCCTGAATTAAGGTTGATTTCATTTTTTCCGGCAGGGTGTTTCCAAATAGTAGGCCTAGAGCTCCACCCAGAATAATCGCTAAAGTGTTTATGATAGTGCCTAACATGTTTTACTCTCCTAAAGTTCTATGCCGTAGCTATAATTATTGCATTTACTGCAACAGTACCATTGTAATCCAAAAACGGGGCCTGATTTCAACTATTCTGGATTATACCCCATAGAGCTCCATTTATGGTAATCTATAGAGGAAGCTGGAAAATATCTTTGTACAAGAAAGGACCGGAAAGCCAAAATGAATAAGCGTTCTAAATACCTGGTATCAGCTATATTGGTCATAGTCGCTCTTTTACTGTTAGTAGTAACATTGAGTCCATTTCTTCTTATGATGTTTAACTCTGCAAGCCCTGCAATTAACAGTGGTTATGATGTTCCAATGAGGGTGGTTGGTGCAAATTATCCGATTTTTACACTGTATATTTTGGCTTTTTCTTTTATCGCCTGCATGCTTTTATTATTTTTGTATGCTAAAAGGAGAAAGACGACCTCCGTTTTGTTTTGGATTAACGGCATTTCTATTTCACTTATCATTTCCCATGCTGCAGCGTGGATGGAATTGTTTTTGTGATAAGGCTGGTTGATTAATACCTGCTGGCTGCCAGGACTGCCGGTTGGTTTTTAAATGCCATCTTTATCACCATATTCTCTGGCTAGCTTTTCTCTCTTCTTTTCAACTAACTTTCCGACAATTGCCGTAGTGATAAATATCGATGCGAACAATAATGCGAAATTAACCATTGTTGTTACAAATAGCTCATTCACATTATTATGATAATATTCGGATTTGGCGTATTTCGCTATTGCGAAAATGAGGCAGAATATGGTTGCGCCTATTCCACCGGTCAAGATATAAGTTTTTGTATTTGGCATTGTGTAATAATCCCACTGGCCTTTCATTACACATCCGACCAATATACCAATAGATCCTACCATTAAAATAGAAAATTCCGCCGCAACCTGCTTGAAAGGAGCATCCATAACAATTACCTGCACAATAGTACTGATGCACAGGCCCCAAAACAGGATCCAGAAACCATAATGTTCAATTTTCAGTAATTCTAGTTCCTGTCTTTCGTCAACTACTTTCTTAAATAGTTTCATCGTAATCATCCTCCCAAAATAAGTCATTTAGGGTTTTCCCAAAGACTCTGCAAATAGCAAGGCATAACTGCAAAGATGGGTTAAACTTTCCCGCTTCAATCATCCCGATAGTCTGTCTGGTTACCCCTACCAATTGCGCTAACTGTTCCTGAGAAAGATCCTTTTCAACTCGGGCAAGCTTTATTTTTTTATTTTTCATGGCATCCTCCTGATAGTATTATTATATACTATATTACTCAAAATGCAAAATATATTTAACATTTAGTAAAATAAAAATAACAAAAAAGTTTATTCATGCGTATAAGCTTGAATTAATTGGCGGACTTGGTTTGATTACTGTTTTGATTGGTGTGATACATTGATAAGATAAAGGACAGGCAGAAACGGAGATGAAATATAATTGGCAAAGGATAAAGAAGGATTTACTGTAGGGGGAGATGCCCTGGCCAGGCATTTAGGAATAAATTTGGTGGAAGTAAAGCCCGGCTATGCAATGGCAACCATGGTAGCAAAACCTGAATTGTTAAACGATATGGGCCTAACTCACGACGGTGCAATATTTACCCTGGCTGATACGACTTTCGGAGCAGCCTGCAATGCTGGGGCCTCTGTCGCATTGGCTCTTGATATCAATATATCCTTTATAAAAGCCGCTAATGCCGGAGAAATGCTGACTGCCGTAGCTATTGAAGAGAACCTTACCGCCCAAAACGGCTTATACCGGATGGAGGTTAAGAACGTCAACAATGAAATAGTGGCTTTGGCTCACGGACGGTTCCTGCGCCTATAAAAAGTCCTGTAAGCCAAACCTACTGGAATCTTCTTTAAAAATCCCGGCGCGAAAAACCTCTGATAGCCAGCACTAGAAAGATGATGATGTAAAAAAGAATGTAGACTATCATTCCGGCACTGGGGAGTGAAACAACGCCGAAGGGTGTTAGCCCCAACTGGATAGAAGCTGAAGGTACGGAACTCAGCAGTTGATTTATAGCCAGGCGATATACTGCGTCGGTGGGCAGCAGCAAACTGGTCACAACTCCGACATTGACCATAGCGCTGCTGTGTATAAAGGCCCCGAATTGCTCTATAAATCCGCCGATAATGGCCAGGACCAGGAGCATGAAACCGATGACGCCGGCTGCCAGGGTACTTAAAACCGTCGAACAATAGGTGGTAAGGCTTAATATAGTCAGGGGCAGCAAAGAGAAAAACAACAGGCCGCAGATTATACTGGTTGGGTTAATTTTTAAATGAAATAAGTAAATTGCCAGGGCTTCTACCGACCCAAATAGCATCACCGAATAGACCATGCTCAATGCAGCAGAGGCCAGATACTTGCCGGCGACAATCGCCGGCCGGCTAAGCGGTCTGGAAACCAGGTTTAAAATGGTACCGGTCTCCACCTCCCGGCTGATGCTTCCCGAGCCAACTAGAACGGCCATGGCCCCCACCAAAAACATGCAGCAGAATAAACCCAGGGTCAGCATTTGAAAGCCGGCCTGCTGCGCCAGAAAGGTTGAAGTGCCTTTCTTTAGTTCAGGAGCCTGCAGGACAAAGTGAAGGCCGATCCCGTAAAAAACCACAAAAAGCACTGTCAGCAATATCCCCAGCAGGACAACGCGCTTGTTTATCATTTCTTTGAAGGTTAAAACCATAATGTAGCGTATTTTTCCTCTCCCCTTTACTCCTGCATCAGCTTGAGGAAAACATCCTCCAGCTTGCGGCTTTCTCCCTGTACGCTAAATACTCTGGAACCGTGCCGGACCAGATAATCTACAAGGACGGGAATTTCTTTGCGATCCTCTACTCGTAAAACCAGGCGTCTGTTTTCGAAGCTGACCAGTTTTTCACGCTGTGTAAGTTCCTGCAATATTTCCGGATTTAAGCCCTCTACTTCCAGGCTGATATCGTGCCCGGGCTGCATAAATTCCCTGATGTCCCCGCAGGCTACCAGCCGTCCGTGTTTAATAAATCCAACCTGGGTGCAGGTCATTTCCACTTCGCTCAACAGGTGGCTGTTCAGGAACAGGGTAGCCCCGGACTCCTGCAGCCGGTTAATTAAATCCCTGACATCCCGCCTGCCAACAGGATCGAGAGCGGAAGTGGGTTCATCCAGGAACACCAGGGGAGGACTATGCACAATAGCGGCAGCCAGAGCTAAACGCTGCTGCATTCCTTTAGAGTAGCCCCTGATCTTGTCTTTTTCCCGGCCATTAAGGCCCACCATTTCCAGGGCCCGGGTTATAGCCCCGGTTTCTTCGCGGGTCGGAACTTCATACAGCCTGGCATTAAAACGCAAAAAGTCCAGGCCGGTCAACCATTCGTAGAGCGGAAACTGCTCGGGAAGGTATCCGGTTTTTTGCCTGGCTTTGCTTGAACCTGCGATTTGACCATTTATACAGGCCTTGCCGGAGTCGGGGAAGACCAGGCCTAAAAATATTTTAACCAGGGTCGTTTTTCCCGCTCCGTTAGGTCCCAGCAGACCGAAAACCTGCCCCTCCTCCACGGAGAGGCAGATATCGGAACAGGCTTCGATTGCGCCGTAACTTTTAGATATATTAGTAGCTTCAAGTATCATCTTTACCTCATGGAACGCGCTGCCTGGAGAATATCAGTTGAACTTCCCGGTTGATTCACCATCAGGAAGAGAATCCCCTGATCCTGCCAGACCAGCTGGCTTATTCCGTCCGCCTGGCTTAACACACCTGGCACTCCGTTAATGTCGACCTTTTTAGCATCTGCACCGGGCACCACCAGAGTATGCTGCCAATCATCAATGGCCCTCATCTGCCGTTCGACGTTTTCAGGCCAAATCGGTACGGCCAGCATGGCTTGAACCAGGCGGTTTACATCCACATCATCGGGAGCATCTACTGTAGGAGCCAGTCCTTGAGAGAGAATATAGCCGGGGGTTCTCAATGTGACCATGTCATTCGTTTTTATGGCAAATGTCTTGCCGTCCAGGCTGGCCGGCATCAGCTCGGTGCTGCCCAGGGCGGTCAAAAGTTGATTGATCTTTTCAACTTTGGGAGTGACCCGCATCTCGGGGAATTTATCCAGGGTCAGCTTATTCTGTGCATCCCAAGCTCCTTCGGGGAGCTTGACGGCAAAGGCAAGCGCTTTTACCTGCTCGGCGGTGAGCTCGGATGAAGATTGCTGACCTATGGATTCAAATTTACCATAGTTGTTAAAATCAATATTTGGATCGCCGCTCTTTATCGCCTCACTGATCTGCTTCATCTCGTCTTGACTGAGACTGATGCTTGATACTTTATCAACCCGGAAAACCTGCAGCAGGTTTCCGGCTGCTGCTCGAAGCGATGGCACCGTCAGAACCATTCCAAAGGCCAATACTAATGAGCACGCTACCGCCCACTTTTTTATCTTCATGTATTTATTACCTCTCTTTCTAACCAGGACCTGTCTGTTTATACTGTCCCAGGCCTGTCTGTTATCAGGAACAGGAGCCATTTCGGCCTGCTTTTGCCAGGGGCCGATCAAATTACGAGCCAATTCAAGGTCTAAATGCAGATCCTGGAGTACTAAACGGCAGTCAGGGCAGGTCTTGAGATGAAGCTCGGTTTGCAGCATTTCGTGCTCTGTCAATTCCTTATCCATGTAGAGTAACAATTTTCCCTGGTCTGGACATCCCATGAGTCTGGCGCCTCCCTTCTTCTGAATATTCCTGGCGAACCTTTTTATAGGCTCTGGCCAGCAACGTTCCTACCGAACCTGGCGCTATTCCGGCTGCTTCAGCCATTTCTTGATAGCTTGAGCCGGCCATTTTCATTTTGAGTAATATCTGGTCCCGCCATGGCAAATGGGACAAGATATCCTCCACTTCCAATTGTTCAAACCCGCGGTCCACATACTTGATCTGGTCATCAGCAAGTCTTGTTTCCACAGCGTTTCGTACTTTCTGATGCCGGTAATTGCTTATCGCCAGCCGGCTTAACACTTTCTTCAGCCAGGCCCGCGGCATCTCTATTTCATTAGTCCGCTCCAGGCTAAACCAGCGTATAAACGCCTCCTGGCAAATATCTTCAGCCAATCCTTGCTCACCTGTGAGATAAAAAGCATAGCGGTACAGGGGAGGATATTCATTTTCAAAGAATTCCCGGGAATCCTTTTCACTGAACCTGGTTTTCAGAACTCTTCCCTCCTTACTACGCCCTTCATTAACCATAGACGCTCAAGGTAATAGTAATCTTACAAACCATGATATATTTTTTGCGAAGATAAAACATTAGAAGATTATTTCAGATAGGCCGGAAGTTGGACCGAGTGATGACAGAGTGTTTGCCAACTTATGATGGTGACCTGGATCGCTGAATCGCTGGTGATTGTGGTTCGCTGATAAAAGGGTGTGATGTACCTAGGTGGGGACGGTCCTAGTTGTCCATTCCATCAATGGCTAGGATACCGAATGGGACATTTTGCTCCATCCCTAATGTCCTCTAAGTAGCCCTGGCAACCCCGACTAGGTGCTCCGGTTAAACCAGGCAACAATGACCCTGGTTTCCTCGTCACCCAGCCCGCTTAGTTTAACGCGATGGCCATTGTTCGTTCCGAAAGCGAAGGCGATGGTGAGAGAATTAAGCTTTTTGCGTTCCTGTAAGAAGCTTCTGGATACACTCAGCGACTGGATTCTGTTGCGGTGAATTATTGTCGTGACTCTAGCCAGTCTTCGTTTTCTCAACACCAAACTGCTGCCTGCAACCTGCCAGCCAGCATCCTGGTATTGTTTTTTTCCCAACCAGGCTGCCAGGGGAACAAGTATAAAAGCCAGGAAACCCCAGGGTATAAATACCGCTGATAGAGTGGCAATAGCCAAAGCCGGGAGTATGTTTACCAGGTAATAACGTGCTTTTGCTTTGCCGGGCAAGCCTTGCAGCGGTGACGGCAAAATGAACTCTGGCAGAAATACCCCCATGAAACGGGTAAGCTGCGATTTTGGCAGCAAAGGAGCAATCATGCTTCCTTCGCTCTTGGCGTCAATGTTGCTGACACTTACTACTTGAACGCTTTGCATGCCCAGTGGTTGGCGTAAAACACCTTCAATCAACCTTACCGACTGAATTTTGTTGAGGGGAATGGTTGTCTGTTGCTTTTCGAATAATCCGCGGCTGATCTTGATTTTCTTATCATCCCTGGTCATACGAAAGCCGGCAAAACGAATTACGGTTCCGAGCAGGGACAGGAGCCAGGCCACAAACAAGAGAGTAATAACGAGAAAAATTATTAAGCCAGCCTCTCCGGCAACGATATCTTTCAAGAAGGCCCCCAGCTTCTCCCAGATATGTACACTGGTAAAAATATCATTAAATTGAGATACAGCTGCTATAGCGGCTATTGCTACTCCTATACTATTGGATGTGCTGGCTAATAATAATAATGAACGGGTAGATAACGTATATTCAACTGCAGCTTTCCCAAGGTGACTACCCTGGGAATAGTTTTCTTTCGCTTGTAGGAGCGAGCTAAGTTCTTCGGCCTTTTGCCTGGGCAAGGCCTCCAGTACAAATTCTGCTTTCTTTCCTCCTGCAGCTGTTTCCACCTGAACCTTTACCAGCCCCAGCAGGCGTTGGAGTATCCCGGCCGAAATCTGAACAGTTTGAATACGTTCAAAAGGAATATATCTTTTCTTTCTGATAAGGACGCCGGATTCCATGCGTAATTCCTGGCCCTTGATATAGAATACATAACGAGCCCAGTAAAGAACGCCATAGGCAAAAAATAGCAGGAGAATGAACGGTGTGGCAAGCAGCAGCCAGCGGCGAAATTCGGCTTCAGCGATAGCAAGAACCAGCAGGGGAATTAGCGCCTGCGCCATCTTGTATACTCGGCGTATAAAAAAATACAAAATGGCTAAAGGATGAAGCCTTTGAGGCTTATACATCTTCATCCACCACCCGGGCCAGCTCGGAAATAGCATCTCTCAAGGAGGAAGCCACATTATCAGACAAGGCCGGTATTTTGTGAGTTCCAGCGGCAGTGGATATGCTTACGGTAGAGAGCCCAAAGTGACGTAAAAGCGGGCCCTGCTCAGTGTCCACATGCTGAACTCGCACCATGGGAATCAGGGTTCGCTTTTTTATGAATATCCCATAAAAGAGGTCGATTTCCTGCTCCGTTACATCGTAACGCCAGGTTCTCCAGATGATTCCCGGTTTAAAAAAGATATTGAATATAGCAAAGCTCAGAATTAGACAGAGCAGAACCGGAGTTATCCACTGCGGCCAGTCCCAGACCTGTGCAGCATAGTAGCACGTTGTAAGGATTATCAATGAGAAAAAAGATTGGATAATGCTTTTGTAACGCCAGTATTTCACAGCGTTTATATCAATGTGCCGGCTCGGCTTCTTGCGCAAATCTTTGGCCTCCTCTTGTATGTGTCAAGGCAAAATTACCAGGCGTCAAAAAACATTATAACACAAGAATAAACCTAATTTTACCAGGCGCTCAGAACCTGAATAGAAACTAAAGAAGCGCTAAATCCTGCTGTTTCGGGAAACGACTGCCCACGAGGTACAAAATTGACGATGGTGGCAAAGCTTCAGCCCAATCCATCGTTTCTGCTGAAATAAGTGCAGCACCTTTAGACTTGCGTGGAATTGATATATTAGTACACGCTTGCCGTGTCGGCCCTTTCATCATTGACAGCCTGCAGGTAAGTCCTTTAGTTCCTGGAGAAATATTGACGACAAAATACCTATCAGGTAAAGTAGTTAGTATTCAGACAATTAGTATTCTAACAGGTGGAGGATGAAACACAAAATGAATGAAATGGAACTACATGATTTGCTTTTTAGTTTTGTAGGTCTCTTCCATGAGAAGTTTCTAATGCGCTTTCGCCGCCATGACAGTAGTTTCCCAGGCTTGAAAAAAAACCATTACAAGATTCTGGGCATGCTGCATCAGCATGAATACCTGATCTCGAGCGATATCGGCAGGATGATGGATGTTGAAAAAGGCAGTTTAACGATTTTGATCGATCAATTGGAAGAACGAGGCTTGATCAGGCGCCGGGCTGACCCATGTGATAGAAGAAAATCGCACATATTATTGAGTGATACCGGTAGAAAAGAGATGGATGAGGTAGTCGCTCAACATGCCGGAGAAATCAAAGACCTTTTGCAGGGCATGGATGAACAGAAAATAAAGAAATTTACCGAATGTTTGAAGTATTCGGTAGGTATTATGAAGGAAATATAGGAGCACTTAAAAATGGATAAACGTGACATGATGGCCAATCACAGCATTGGCAGCCTGCTTTGGAAGTTTTCCTGGCCTGCTATCGTGGGAATGCTGTGCGCCGCTTTATACAATATAGTGGACCGGATATTTGTTGGCCGCGGGGTGGGGGCTCTGGCGATAGCGGCCACGACGGTGGCTTTTCCCATACAGACCATTTTACTGGCGGTATCTGTCCTGGTAGGGGTGGGAGCTACGGCCTTGATTTCCATCCGGCTCGGTGAACAAAAAATAGATGAAGCCGAGAAGGTGTCAGCCAACGCGGCAGTAATGCTTTTTATCCTGCCGATCTGCATAACAATCATATACTTGATATTCCCGGAGCCGATATTGAGAGCGTTTGGTGCCAGCGATGAAGTAATGCCCTATGCTCGGGACTTTGTCCATATCATTATGTACGGTTCAGCCTTCGGCTCCCTCAGCATGGGTATGAACAACTTCATACGGGCGGAAGGCAACCCGATCTGGTCGATGTCCACGCAAGTCCTGGGCATGTTTATAAACGGGGTTCTGAACTATTTCTTTATTTTCAAACTGGGGCTTGGAATCAAGGGATCAGCCCTGGCTACCGTGCTGGGTCAATTGTTTTCCGCATTATGGGTATTAAGCTACTTCTTCACCGGCCGGAGCCTGGTTAAAATAAGGCTGAAGAACTTTAAGCTTCAGCTGCCCGTTTTAAAGAGTATAATGGCTATCGGCTTTGCGCCATTCGCACTGCAAATGGCGAGCTGTGTCCAGCAGATCATTTTAAACAAAACCCTGTCCTTTTATGGTGGGGATATGGCGCTGTCCGCGGTTGGCATTCTCCTTTCCATCGTTACCCTGTTGTTTATGCCCATACTGGGTATATGCCAGGGGGCGCAGCCTCTTATAGGATTCAACTATGGCGCTCGTCAATTTGATCGGGTCAAGGCAACCTTCAAACGGGCTGTACTGGCATCCAGCTGCGTTGCGGTAACTGGTTTTCTGGCTATTCATATATGGCCGGACCAGATTGCGTCAATCTTTACAGGGGGCGATTCCGCTCTTACCGGACTGACTGCCAGGGCTATGGTGGTATACTTCGCCATGGTATGGGTTATCGGTATCCAAATTCCGGGTTCACAGTATTTCCAGGCAACCGGGAAGGCATTGAGGGCAGCGATCTTAAGTCTTTCCCGGCAGGTTCTGCTGTTCATACCTTTGCTTCTAATCCTGCCCCATTTCTGGGGAATAGACGGCGTTTGGAGAAGCGCCCCGATTGCCGATGGGTTGTCGGTTTTGATCACTTCGTTATTTGTTTATTATGAAATCAAGTATTTGCCCGAATCACTGCCTTTGACCAGATTGCGTGAACAGCCGGAGGGCACCTAGTATATTAGCAAGAGCTGTGGTCAGAAAATAATCTCCTGCTCATTGACACGGATATCATTAATGAATATAATGACCATAGAGTCAATGACTGGGGAGTCAAAGTAATGGGCAAAAATCAAAGGCAACAACAGAAAGAACAAACCCGCCAGACTTTACTTGAGACGGCTTTTTCGGAATTCGGCCGCCGAGGGATTATGGCGACCAGAATGTCGGACATTGCAGGAGCGGCTGGGGTTTCTCACGGAACCGTGTTCGCTCATTTTGAAAACCAGGAGGCCTTAATAAGTGCGGTAATTGAGGAGTTTGGAGAAAAAATCACCTTCCGCACCCATGAACTGGCCGGCCGGTGCCAGGGAGTTCAAGATCTGCTGGTGGTGCATTTGCTGTGTATTGAGGAATACGAGGCGTTTTACACCCGATTGGTTAACGAAGCCCGGTTTTTGCCGCAAGTCGCCCGGGATACTTTTATTATGATCCAGTCTGCTGTATCCTTCCATATCAGCCAGGCGGCCGGGCGGGAAATGGAACAGGGCAGTATTATCGAAATGCCGCTGCACCTGTTCTTCAACACCTG
This sequence comes from Syntrophomonas sp., assembly GCA_039679855.1. Taxonomy (GTDB): domain Bacteria; phylum Bacillota; class Syntrophomonadia; order Syntrophomonadales; family Syntrophomonadaceae; genus UBA5314. Next base: position 728 of record JBDKUE010000172.1, on the reverse strand, counting down.
GGTGGGGCTGGTCCACTACTATCTGAACAACAGCGATCTATTCGCCCGGGAAGATTCAGTAATCAAAAGATATGGACCATCATTGCTGGAGCATTTTATGAGTCTAGTAAAGGCCCATAAATGAAGGAGGCCTTTATGAAGAATATAGAACCACTGCCGCTTAAAGCCAGGGTATGTTACGGGCACTTGGGGGGAACGCTCGGTGAAAGGATGTTTCAAAGGTTTATTGAACTCGGCTGGTTCAAACGGGATGGGGAGAAAGCAACTGTTTATGAGCTTACCGAAGAAGGCAAAGAGCAGCTGACCAGGCTGGGAATAGATATTTATAAAGGGAGATGAAAGCTATTAAAATGTGTATTGCTTGTGGAATGCCGATGAATGAGCCGTCTGATTTTGCCATGAACGATGAGAGTAAGGTTTATTGCCGGTATTGCTGCAATCCTGACGGTTCCATGCACTCATACCAGGAAAAGCTCGAAGGGATGACGGCCTTTATAGTAAAGACCCAGGGACTTGATGAAGCAGCCGCTCGGGCCGCAGCCGAAAGAATGATGGCCAAACTCCCTGCCTGGAAAAAGGCTAAGTAAACTAAATCAGAACCTGAATAGGAACTAAGAAGCGCTAAATCCTGCTGGTTAATGCTATACATAAAGCGCGAAATATGAAAACACTAGCCCCCTGCATACCTTTGGATATGGCAGGGGGTTATGGCTTTTGGTTTATAACAC
>JBDKUE010000233.1:0-5436 GCA_039679855.1 Syntrophomonas sp. | reverse complement strand
AAGCTTATATCAGCATAGAGGATTTTGCCCGGCTCGATTTGAAGGTGGCGGAAGTGATCGCCTGCGAGAAAATGAAGAAGGCGGATAAGCTTTTGATCCTGCGCCTTAAAGTCGGAGAAGAGGAGCGAACCGTAGTATCAGGCATAGCCAAGCACTACCAGCCCGAAGAACTGGTGGGCAAGAAGGTCATCCTGCTGGCCAACCTCCAGCCCACCAAACTGCGGGGCACCCTTTCCGAAGGAATGATCCTGGCCGCTTCGACAGAAGGCCACGACCAGCTGGAGGTTTTGACTATTAGCAAAGAGTTGCCATCAGGAAGCCGCGTAAGCTAAGTCGATATAAAGCGAAGGGGATGGAAATTCCTTAGACTATCAAAATAGTTTAATCGTGATTCAAGGCTTTAGATTGCCGCGTCGCTTCGCTCCTCGCAATGACCCAATAGATTAATTGTCATTGCGAGCCGAAGGCGTGGCTTGTCATTGCGAGGAGCGAAGCGACGCGGCAATCTAAACGCTCATTATATCCTTGCCTTTGCTTCCTTATTTTATGGAGGGAGAATATCCATGTTTATTGACTCACACGCCCACATCCAGGATGAAAAATTGATCGGCGATGTGCCTAAGATCATTGACAACGCGCAGCAGGCCGGGGTAGACAATATAATCTGCGTCGGATACGATTATGAGTCATCCTGCCAGGCCGTCGAGCTGGCCAGGCGTTATCCCGAAGTGTACGCAGTCATAGGAGTGCATCCCCACGATGCCAAAACCCTCCAAAAGGATATCATGGCTAAATTATATGAACTGGGCCGGGATTCCCGGGTCGTGGCCATAGGGGAAATGGGACTGGATTTCTACCGGGATCTCTCCCCCCGGGAAGTGCAGCGCCAGGCCTTTCGCGAGCAGATAAAGCTGGCTCGGGAACTGTACAAACCGATTGTCATTCACGACCGGGATGCCCATCAGGAAGTAGCTGATATCATTAAGCAGGAAAAAGCGGGTTTAAACGGAGGAGTTCTGCACTGTTATTCCGGCAACCTGCCCCTGGCCCTGGAATTGATGAAAGAAGGGTTTTATATCTCTTTGGCCGGACCGCTCACCTATAAAAACGCCCGTAAAACACAGGAGGTGGCAGCCCGGGTAACCCTGGAGCGAATTCTCATAGAAACCGACTGCCCCTATCTAACTCCTGAACCGCTGCGGGGCAAGAGAAATGAACCGGCTTATGTTATACACACGGCCAAAAAACTGGCCGAACTGCGCAGTAAAAGCTTGGAGGAGATCGGATACCTTACCAGCCTCAATACCCGGCGGGTCTTTCGGTTGGGAGACTAAAGTAGTCTGAAACACCTAAAACTTTAATTCCCACCGGCCAAATTTCCGCAGGGCTGCGTTGTCGTCAATCGCAATACGTCCAGTATTACTCATTCCTGACGCCCATGGACGGGCTAATACGGCGGTGCCAGGACGGCAAGGAGCCGTGAGACGCCCACGGACGGGCTAATGGCGGCGACGTTCATGGACGAACTAGTGCAGCGGTGCCAGGATGGCAAAGAGCTGCCCGCCTTCCCCTGCGAAAATTTTTCTCGGCGGATAATTTAAAGTTTTAGGTGTTTCAGACTACTAGCACCCGGCGGTTTAGCGCTAATTATCAACCCAGGAAATCTTTTCCTCAAAGATGAATAGAATAGTCAGTAGAGGGTTATAATGATCTCGGAATCGACCAGAACATGGAAGGCGAACCATTATATGGTAAATTCCATTGACGTTTGACTCCCTTTTGACTAAAATAACTGTATGATAGTGGGTCAATCTGGTTGACCCTTTATCTATCTAGAAAAGGAGGAGAAGGATGGGTATTGTTTGGTCTAAGCAACGCACTTACCAAACAGCGGGTGTTCTGGCCGTCGTCCTGCTGGTAGTGAGTATGTTCTTTGCCCTGCAAAAACCAGTTTCACTCGAGGTTGATGGTAAGGTGCTAAACCAGCACTTGTTTTTTAGCAATACAGTTGGAGAGGTTTTGACCAAGAATAACGTGACCCTGGGAGATAAGGACATCGTTCAGCCCGGGGTGGATGCACGGATTAGCCGCAACATGACAATTACGGTTACCAGGTGTTTTCCTGTTACCGTAGTAGCCGATGGACAGACCAAACAGATCTACACCACGCCGGTGCCGATCAAGGAAGCGATTGCCGCTGCCGGGTTTGAACTGGGTCAAAACGATCTGGTAAAAACTGTCCCCGGTGAGCTAACCGCACCAGATCAGAGTATTGAAGTCATCCGGGTATCACAGAAGAGTTTTGAAGAACAACAGCCATTGCCCTACTCCGAAGAACAGTCCCTGGACAACAGCCTGGAAAGGGGCTTGAGCAAGACCATTCGGAACGGGCAGAATGGAGTAGCAGTAAACACGGTTGCCATAACCTATCACAATAATGTGGAGGTTAAAAGGGAAATCGTAGCCAGCAAACCGGTTAAAGAGCCGGTCAACAAAGTAATAGCTATGGGTACCATCACCTCAGTGTCCCGTGGAGGACAGCGTCTCGACTTTAAAGAAGCCAGGATAATGACTGTTTCGGCATATACTTATACCGGAAGCCATACCGCAACCGGCCAGGATCCGGAAGTGGGCATGGTGGCAGTGGATCCCAGTGTAGTTCCGCTGGGCACCCGGATGTATATCGAAGGATATGGATATGCGGTAGCATCTGACACCGGTGGCGCCATAAAAGGAGACCGCCTGGATGTCTTCCTGGAGTCGGAAAGCCAATGTGTAAACTGGGGCATGAAAACAAAAAAAGTCTACATTTTGCGATAATTAAAAAACGGCCCGGGGCCCTGCAAGTGCAGGGCCCCTTTTATTTTTGGCAGATACTTCCTCGTTTGAAAAACACCCCTGATAAAGAAAACTATAGCTATAAAGGGGGTGATAATTAATGAAGCAATTTTGCCTGGTTGTTCTTTGTCTGGTCTTGCTGGGAAGCACCCTGCCGGGATGCCAGGGAGCCGCGAAAAAACCTCAAAACCCTCAGCAAAATACGCCCCAGGGCAACCTGGATGTAAGCGCCAGCGACCGGCGGGTGATGGCCAACCAGCTGTCCAAGACCGCCGAGAGCGTTCCTGAGGTGCAAAAAGCCACCGTGGTAGTAAGCGAAGCAGGCAGCCTGCCTGCCAGTGGAAACACCAAAACCCTGGTGGCCATGGTCGGCCTTACGGTATCCTCGAGCCTGAGCAATGACGCCAATAAGGTCAACACCATCAAACAAACGGTGGCCGATAAAGTAAAAGCCACTGACACCCGCATCAACCAGGTTCTGGTAACAACCGATCCAACCATGATCAAAAGGATAAACGATATAGCCGCCGGAATAATCGAAGGAAAACCCATCCAGAGCTTCGAAAAGGATATCAACACCCTGACCAATGATCTGAAACAACAAAAGTAATTTGAAGCAGGGGCGTATAATATTATGGCAGCACCCTGACCCGGGATTTACTCCCGGGTCAGGGTGTCGATAAAGTATTAATAATCAAGGATATAATGAGTGTTTAAGATTGCCACGCCTTCGGCTCGCAATGACAACTAGCCTATATTGGGTCATTGCGAGGAGCGAAGCGACGCGGCAATCTTAAGCCTTGAATCACGATTAAACTATTTTGACCCGGGATTTACTCCCGGGTTTAATCCGGTATGGGGCGTAGGAACCACGATTTTGAGCGCTTTGTTTTGTAGTATAATAAGCCTAGATTATATTTGGGAAGGTTGTTACATGAACCCGGCTACTATTAAAGAAGTCCGAGCCGCTTTAAATGAATACGGTCTGCATCCCCGCAAGAAATGGGGCCAGAACTTTCTGGTCGATAAAAATATTTTAAAAAAGATAGCTGATGGCAGTGACATTGACCCGGATGGATATGTTGTGGAGATTGGCCCGGGGTTGGGGGCCTTGACCAGAGAATTGGCCCTTCGCTGCCGCGGGGTGCTGACCATCGAGATAGATCGGCAGCTGCAGAGTTTTTTGGAACACTCCTTGGAGGACCTGCCGGGTGTGCATTTCGTATTTGCCGACGTATTGACCTTAAATCTGGAGCAGGAACTGGCTGATGCCTTTGGCTTGAAAGAGATCAAACCTTATTCGGTTTGTGCCAATATTCCATATAATATTACCTCACCCATTTTGTTTAAATTGCTGGAAGAATGCGTAAACTTAAAAAACGCCACCCTGATGATGCAAAAAGAGGTGGCCGACCGAATCATAGCCCGGCCGGGAGGGAAGGATTACGGCCTCTTGACCCTTACTACCGCCTATTACGCACGGGTCAATCCGGTTGCCCCGGTGTCCCGAAACTGCTTTTATCCCAAGCCGGAAGTGGACTCACAGGTTATAAAAATAACTCCGCATCAGGTAAAACCAGTGCAATCAGTTGACGAAAAGCGCTTGAAAGAATTCTTAAAAGCCGCTTTTCAAAAAAGGCGTAAAACAATCCTAAACATATGTGCGGATTTTTTTCATAAGGATAAACAGAGCTGTACAGAGATTTTAATGGAATCGCAGATTGCTCCATTACGCAGACCGGAGACGTTGGAGTTGGGGGAATTTGCCTTGCTGCTTGAGGTTCTTTCCCGGTAAAGGAGGCAGCTTATGTTATTCAAAAGCCCTAGCAAAGGAAGCCTGCAGCTGAACGGAGTGGTGGCGGAAATCCTGTCCTATGTGCGAGAAGATCTGAACCGGCCCTACAAATTGATCGTGGGAAGCGACTCCCACCCCGGAGAACAGGCGACCTGTTTTGTCAGTGCCATCATTATTCATCGATTGGGCAAAGGGGCCCGCTATTTTTATAACAAGACCTATGAAGCGAAGATAAGGAGCATGCGTCAGCGCATCTTCTATGAGGCTTCGCTCAGTTTAAACCTGGCCGATCAACTGACCTACTGGTTGAAAGAATACGGGCAGGAACAAATGCCGGTCGAGATTCATCTAGACATTGGAACTCACGGGGAAACCAAGGAACTGGTAAAAGAGATCACCGGAATGATAGTGGGCAGCGGTTTTGCAGCCAAGATAAAACCGGATGGCTGCGCGGTCAAAGTGGCTGACAAATACACAAAACATTAGAAAATGCTTAAGACCTTCTTGACAGCTACTCAATTTTCATTTATACTATTTTCTCGTGCTTGACATCATAGTGGGCATAATGTAAAATAATATAGATAAAAGAAAAAAGAAGGTGATATCGTGAGTTCCCCTAGGGCCATTTCTGATATAAAAAGAGATCTAGAGTCATTTGTGGGCGCCAAAATAAGACTAAAAGCCAACCGGGGTAGGAACCGTATCATTGAAAGGATAGGTGTTTTAGAATCAACGTATCCCAATATATTTGTGGTTAAGCTCAACGAAAGAAAAATAGAGCGTCGAGTTTCATACAGCTACGC
>JBDKUE010000035.1:0-19039 GCA_039679855.1 Syntrophomonas sp. | reverse complement strand
ACATATGAGTCATGGTTTACTGATGAGCGCCCCGCTGAAATTGAGAAGTGGTGGTTAGACGCAGTTCCTGAAATTAGCACAATAGGGCATAATATTTCCATCATGCAAAAAACAGGTTATATTCCTGCTGCCGCATTTACGCTGCCCGAAAATTGTTGGATAGACAATTATTTTATTCCGCAAAAAGCAAGGCAAGAGGAATTCTTGAAAAAACATGCGGGAAATAAAACCGTTAAGGATATGATTGCATTTATGAGGCGTGAGGCAGACTTGTATTCAAAATACAAACAGTATTATGGATATGTATTTTATATTGGGAAAAAGATGTAAAATAATAATGGTTTACGCCGCTACTTCGTGTACCAAATCAAAAACTGCTTCGCCGCAATTTCCGTTGGAACGCATTGAAGAAATGACACGGCTTGTTAAGCCCCTATTTTTTATCCAATTAATCAACTATACATTTCAGTATTACATCTATAAAATATTGAGTTCTCTGGCTCTTTTTAAGGCCAGGATTTTATTGTTGGTGCCCAATTTTTCGTAGGCATTCTGCAAATGCCTTTTGACTGTGTTGGGGGAAAGATAGAGCTTTTCGGCGACCTCTTTTTGCGAAAGACCTTCGGCCAGCATTAAAAGCACCTCGCGTTCCCTGGAGGTCAGGGATTTAGAGGCCTCCTGAAAGTTGAATTTTTCCGTGGCCTTCAAGAAGCATTCTCCCAATTGAAAAACCCTCTCCAGCCAGGTACTCTCATAGTTTCTTTCTATCCCAAGCAAAATCAAATTCAGCTCCGGCATGTTTTCCGCGAAAGGTGTGACTATGCCGTCCGACCGGGCTAGCTCCATCACCGGGAGCAGTTCTTTTAGGGCTTCATCCATCCCATATAAATGGTTTTTAGCTATGGCCGAATAGATTCCAGCATAAATAAGACCAAAAATATGATTATTGGGCCGGTAAGTGTGACGCATAGTTTCCACGATGACTTCCAGCTCCGCATAGCTTCGGCGCAGCACCGCCGCCCGGCCGACAACGATGTAGTTGACACCCATCCCCTGAGTAAAAAGGTTGCAGTTGGTTAAATCTCCCTCCCGCAGCCATTTTGGTATCCGCTCCAGGTCGCCCAGGCAGCAGTAAACGTAGCCCAAAGCTATCTCAAGACTATTTAGTAAAATGGGGTTGCCGGCAGCTTCCGTTTCGGCCTGGAGTTCTTCGAGCCAGCTCGCGGCCTCGAAGGGGTGTTCGTTGAGAATGGCCAGGCGGGCTAAACACAGACTACCGCAGATAACCAGGCACATCTGATTCCTGGTTCTGGCTTTGAAAACGGTTTTGTATGCTGAAAGCTCAGCCTGTCTCAAGTCGCCCGTCTCCAGGCAGAATTCGGCCCTGGCCGCGTGCTCGAATCCCATCCCGCAGCCGTTGGCTATATGCGTGTAGTAATCCACGTTTTCCTCGATGGTCTCAACCAACGCCAGCAGCTTCCCCGGTTCCTTGTGGTAGAGATAGAGGGTATGGGGTGCGCCAAAGGTGAAAATCTCGGTGGCGTTGGAAATGCGGGAAATGGTTCCACCAAAAAGAGTATAGGCCCTTTTCTGGTATTCACTCATCATGGGCGCGTCGTTGAACTGAAGCATGCTCTCAATAAGGGCGATTTCCCCCAGAAACTGTTCTTTGTCTACCAGGTCCTGGTCCGCTTCATAGTAAGCCTTGGCCTCGTAGAGTAAGCGAACACTCTCCTCGGCGTCTATAGCTGTGAGAGAATAAATGTAGGTTAGATAGGCCAGAGGCCGGGAGAGCTTTAGGGTCGTGTCTATGCCGGTAAAAGCCCTGACGATGGTTTGGGGCGCCCGGTCAAAAAATTCCGTGGAACCGGGACGCTCGTATATGTCCAGGATCTTCTCGTGAGCACCCGCACGATGATAGAAGCTAATGGCTTCGATACGCTTGTCCAAACTGGCGTACCAGTCGCCGCAGCAAGACAACACTGTGTCTCTGTCTTCCTCCGAGCCCGCGAAGAGATCCTGCAGCAGAGCCTTCATGATGGCGTGTATGGAGTAGGTGCTGCTTTTATTATCATAGCGAATGAAGCAGTTATTTGCGGCCAATTGGTGAACCAGTCCGGCCGCTTTTTTATCTTCGGTTATATATATGGCGCCCTCCACAGTGAAACTGTCCAGGAACGACAACTTCAATAGAACTTGCTGGGTTCCAGGGTCGAGCTTATTGTAGACCGCGCTTTTCATCAGCCGCGTAATCTCTCTGGTATTATCCAGTGTTTTATTCTCGGCATATTTAAGAAGAGCCAGGTAAATAGCGGCGGTCCAGCCGTCGGTGATTTGATACAGCGTGGTTTGTTCCTGAGTGTTAAGATAAAAACCATTCAGGCTAAATAGTTCGATTGTCTCTCTCGCATCGAACTCAAACCTATCCTGGGAGAGCTCCCGGCACAGACCCTTTAGAGCTAGCTCCTCCACCGGGATATCCGGATGGGTCCTGCTGATCACGACCAGGTGTAATTCGGGAATAGACGCCCGGGCAAGAATTGTAAGCAGGCGGTTCATGCGCTCACTTTTATTTTCATGGTAATCGTCAAGGACGATAACGGTATTTTCTGTCACGGCGGGCCTCATTAAGCCGAGAATGCGCTCCATATCCATCGGTGTATCCGGCAGCCCGTATTGAGCCATTTTTGTTGCTAATCCGGGGTTGATCCCCTCCATGCATTGAGCGAATTTATGCCACATCCACTCTTCATCATCTTCTGTGCAGCTCAGGGAAAACCAGGCATAGGCCAGGTCGGTCCGGGTATTCAGAAAGTCCCTCACTGCTACGGTCTTGCCATAACCCATGGAAGAAACCAGAAGGAAAAGCGGAGCCCGGAATATACCCTCAAGAATATTGCTAATCCGCAAACGCCTGAGGAATGTAGGCTTGAATGGCTTACTATCCATATCTTCAGCCTCCAAAACATCCGTTACATTTTCTCGTATTATACCATTATAGGCATAAACCGACATAATCACCCATATTTGGAAAGCTCAACAATGAGCCCCCTGCGTATGGAAAAGGAGCACCGTCAACTGCTGGTAAAACAGTTGTGCGACGCTCCCCTTGACTTTTTATGCTAATCTCTCCGCTTTCATACGCCCGTTGTCGCCGGTTTAGAGGTGTCTAAATATATATTCCCTGGTTGTAACGCCATCATAAGCCGTAACCTGTATTTTTAAAGTGTGCCCCACATCCAAATTGATGGCCGTCGCTGTGTTTTGCACAAGGTTTTGGACTGCTCCTCCGTCGATGGTGTAGGTCAACACCGCCCCGGGTGCGGCTCCAGCAGTTACCAGCCTTAGCATATAAGCGCCGGTGCTCTTGTAGTTCAGGCAATCCCAAATGAAACCGCTATCAATGTGTATACCATCATCTTGCACCAGGTTAGGTAGCCCGGTAAAGGTATGAAGTGAAGCATCACTGGGATTCGTTTCGCCACCGCTGCTAGGACTCATCACTGTCGCCGCTTGGCTGCCCCACCCTATACCCCCGTCATCGTCCTGGACTACCGCCTCAATTTTATAATTTCCGGATAAGGCGTATGCATGGCTGAAGCTAAACGTCTTGTCGGGGTTTACATTTACCTTTTCATGGGCGGAGCCGTCTTTATAATCAATCTCAACCATCCAGGTATCCGCTCCAGGATCGGTTATGCTGCCGCGACAGGTAAAGGTGCTGCCCGGGTACATATAATTAATGGACTCCATCTTCACCATGGGCTCCACGTTGACCACGTTTACCTGGAAGCTGTCCTCATAGCTGTCCCCGTCTTTGTCAACAAGTTTGATTTTGACCGTATATGCTCCGTTATCCGCGTAAACATGCTGCAGCGGGATAATGCCGTCCGTCGGATTTTTTGCATTGACACCTTGATTAGACAGCACCCCTTTTTGATCAGCTACCGGTTTTTGGTTCGACAGAGCGGCGGGTACTTCCCCGGTTCCGTCCCCGTAATCGACGGTGATGCTCTTTACCTTATCAACCCGGCCATTAACCTGGATGTCACGTACTAACTTTTCTCCCTCTTTGAGGGAGACATCGTTCCCCGCTTTCAGGGCAAACAGGTAGTCCTTCACTTTCACCTGGAAGGAGGCACTGCCCGCCCCGCCGTCCTCGTCATCAACCCGAATGGTGACGGTGAATATCCCTGACTCCAGGTAGACATGATTGAGATCGAAGGTTTTATCGTTTTTGAGGGTCAGGGGCTGCTCACCGCTGCCATCCCCGTAGTCAACAGTCGCCTGCCACTTGTCAAGTCCGGGGTCCACAAAGGAACCCGATCCGGTGAAGCTTGTTCCCCGCTGCGCCATTGCTGCTCCATTGGCCTGGACAGAAGGGGCTACATTTACCACCTTGATCTTTATGTACTTGATGGACATTCCGCCGTCATCGTCTACAACTTTTTGTTCCATGTCGTATTCGGGTTTCCAGTCATAAAAGACATCCTGGAAAACAAAGGTTTTATCAGGCTTAACTACTGCCCGGGTCGGTCCCCACTCGCTGCCGTAGTCGCCGCTGACATTCCAGCTGTCCTGCCCGGGGTCGATTATTGTCCCTTCGATGCTTAAAGGTACGCCGTCCTGGACCGTGTACTCATCTTTTAGTCCGGTCAAGGCGGGAGCGACATTCTGAACGTTTATATCCAGGGCGCCGCTAACCAGACCCAGGTCCTGGTATCTGAATTTCACATTGATCTTGTACTGGCCGTTGTCGAGGTATTGGTGTTCAAGCACGAAAACGCCATCGGCATTAACCGGCACCTGCTTTTCCCCGCTGCCGTCGCCGTAGTCGGCCGTCCCGGTCCAGACCAGCTTGTTTAGATTATCGATACGACCGGCGGCTCTATCAATATCGCCTTCATTCAAGGTCGCATTTTCCGGCAGAGTAAGTACGGGAAGGTTTTCCAGGTTGTTCCGGTTTACGGTCAGGGTGTAGCGCGTGGTTTCTGGTTTGATAAACCACTGCAGCCCTTGACGCGGGATAACGTCTATATTTATAGTATTCATCCCTGGATCAAGCTTTAGTGGGCCGATAGAGCCGTCGCCTGTCGCCGGGGCTCCATTGACCGCTACCCTGGCCCGGGAGTCAATTTTGACAGGCGTCAGATTGATTGAATTAGTTGAATTACCTACATCAAGAGTATAGTCGGTTTGATAATAGACAAAGGCCGGAGCGGGGGTGAGGATCTGCCCTTCGCCGGTTATAGTTAGGTCAGACAGTCCGGATTTCTCTGTACCTATACTGACCGAATTCCTGCTGGTATTATCATATTCGTCTCGGGCCTCTACGTAATAGGTATAGGTTGCGCCGAATTCCAGGCCCTGGTCGATATAGAACGTATCTTTAGTAGTGCCTATCAGATGCTCTTTTTCACCCCAGATGGGCTCTTTGGTTGATTGATCCGCTCCGGAAGCAAAACGATAGATATTATAGCCGGTCAAACCCTCGTTGTCAGTGGAAGGCTCCCAGCGCAGGGCGACTTCCCGCTTGGGACCCAGCAGCACATTCCTGATTTCCGACTTCTCCGGGAAAATATATTGCACTTCATTTCCCTGGCGCAGGACATCGCCGGCCCGCAGTTCCCCGGGTATGGTGGGCGGAATCATATCCTTGAAAGTAACCGGTCCAAGTTCCAGAGATGAAGACGGATTGCTTTTTTCCCGGATTACCAGGGTCCCGTTCTGGTTGCCGAAAATGCCTGTACTACTGGTAAAACCCGTAAAGCTTGAGTCATCAGGTTTTATGCCATACTCATAGCCGGTAACGTCCAACCCGTACAGGTTTATGTTTACGGTGTTCTTTTCATCATCGAACGTTATATAGGGCTTAAGTTCAGGGGCACTGATAAATGTATAGAATGACTCGGGTGGAAAGTCCCTTAATCGATATTCATCCCCTGACATAAGAAACATGATGACTGGAAAATAAACGAAATAGTCTATGTGTTCAATGCCGTCATTAAGAATAAACCGGGAAGTGTCTATGTTGTTATTTTTCCCTATACATAGACGTATATATTGATACTGTCCTTCTTTTGAAGGCACCCAGTATGTAGCGTATACTATGGTGCCTATACTACCGATTTGTGTATGTTTATCATAATATGACGGAACCGGCGTCTCCCAGGCATCCAGCACCAGGTTCCCATTCATCTCCAGCACAACCCTTGCTTGGGAATCACTGCCGATACCTATTGGCAGTTTTTCAGAGTGTGGTGGCCGCCGCCCGTCCCATGGATCGTCCGGGTTGGGCATTTGGATAAAACCGGTGATTTCAGCCCAAGTCCAGGGATTTTTCCAATTATTCATATCAAATGACAAATCCCTGGTAAATTTCTCAGTCGAGATAACCTTTGATTTATCCCTAGTGGCCATCGCCCACTGAGTTTCCTCCATTGTAGATCGCGTGGCATCGTACCAGGTAATGGTTAATCCGTCCCCTGTGCTGGCCGGTGTTTCCTGGGCCGCTGCCTGGTTGTTGGTTGAGGTCACGCAAAATCCCGTTACAATCATAAAAATGGTAAGCAAAAAGATGGTTAATATTCTTTTCACTGAATTATCACCTCACTTTTCTCCGGCGTTAAACAAAAAAAGTCCACATACAAATTGTATCGTAGACCTTCTATGATGCGGGCATCACCCAAAAGTACCATTTTGGAAAAAACTTTTCGTAACCTGCTTTACGATTGCTTTGGAGTTAGTAACCACACCTGTTAAAAATTAATTTCATACCTTTTCATTCTATAGCGAAAAATAGATTGAATATTTTTTCTACAGGGAGTGGTAACATGTTTAAACACGAAAAGCAGTTGCTGATGGAAGTAAAAGTTGAGAAAGTTAATCCCAATTATGCCGTATTACTGCAAGAACAGTTGGGTGGAGGCGACGGAGAAATAAAGGCCGCCCTCCAATATTTTGCTCAGAGCTTCAGGATTAATGATCCGGTTATCAAAGATGTGTTCCTCGATATCGCGACCGAGGAACTGGGACATGCCGAGATGGTGTCAGCTACCGTAAACCTTTTAAATGGCCACAACCTTGATGCCAATAATGCAACTATAGGCAATGTTGAAGCCCACGTATTTACCGGCCTGGGTCCTTTCTACGCCAATGCATCAGGGTATCCATGGACCGCTGCCTATATCAATTCAACGGGCGACCTGGCCGCTGACATCCTTTCCGATATCGCTGCTGAACAGAGGGCCAAAGTAGTTTATGAGTATCTGCACCGTCAGATCAATGACAAATACGTCAGACAAACCATCGATTTTCTTCTCAATCGGGAAGAGGCTCATAACACTATGTTCCGGGAACTATTCCAACGTATAGAGGGAACCGGGTCTACTCAAAATTGGGGTATAGATGAAAATGCCCGTAAATTCTTTGACCTTTCCACCCCCGGCAATTATGTAGGCCAGGAACTTCACAACCCACAAGCGCCTTCCTTTAAGGAACCACAGAATCCACCCCAATAGAAATTGCATAGCAGCAAAAAATGAGAGGGCGCATGCTCTCTCATTGCATTTTAATCACGCAGTCCTTTTATCTACCTTCTACCCTTTTTTCTCCCCAAGTTTCTGGTAATTGGCGACCTGAACTTTTTAGGTTCGACGGGCGCCCCGCCGCAATATTTTTCATATGCGTCAACAAATAAGTCATGGTGAAGCAATTCAAACTGTATGTTTTACCTGGTTGTCAATATACCTGTAATTTCGGCCCTTTAACTGGGAGCGACATAGCCATCGGCAAAGATGTTACCCGTAAAGATGCCTGGGAATAGTTCCTGATGCTATTTATACTGCGGATGTGGAGCCGTTGCAGAAGCATGTGATGATGCCATTCGGTAGCTGATAAGCGTTCTAGGGATTGATGAGGTCGGATTTATTTCAAAGAAAGCTCGTAAGGTCTCAAACACATTAGTGTAAGGTCAACCAACTAAACAAGAAGCCCTACTCGAAGACCGTTTGGGGCTTCCTTTCTATTTTAAGAACATAGAGTTCTAATTGCGTTCAACAACATTCGGCAAAGGCCTGTATGAACTCATTCCAAGTTCTTTGGTTTTTATAGACCCGTCTTCCTTGGTTATAGTTATCCATGATTTTACCTGGGCACCGTCCATTCCTTCCACCACCGTTTTTTCGGTCCCTTTTGGTAAAGAAGGATTGTTGCGGTAGATAGTGTAGGTTTTGAACTGCTGCAGTATTTCATGATGCCATTGAACACTGGGAGCCGGTTTTTGACCGTAAAAGGCTACATAAAGAGTATTATCCACCCCTTTAGCCCAAATTAATATGGGATATGGAAGGTCATTTTTAATTTTTATATCCGCCACTCCAGTAGAAACGGTTGCGTCCTGACCATATGGTACATATGGAACAGGCATGCCATGGGAATGTCTTTCAACGATAGGCAGATCACATAATACTGCTACGTTGTACAGGGTAGAGGCCATCTTACATACCCCCCCGCCGGTAGTGGTACTTAACTGCCCCCCGATGTATACCGGTCCCTTTTGAAATCCCCGCGCACCGATGTACGGGCCTATAGAGTTGTTCATTGAAAATACCTGCCCCGATTCTACGATCTTTCCCGCCAGTATTCGCGCAGCCAGGTGCACATTATTTTCTTCTCCTGGTAGAGGATCCCGCAGTACCGTCCTATAAACCGCCATTTGGATCGGCGCATTTGCCTTGGATTGGGCATTTTTGAATGATTCATCTTCTGACCAGGGAACATCCGCCACCGGCCCAGAGGATATCTTTACTTCAGTATTTGAGGGTATCGTTGGTAGGGTTTTATTGTCGTTATTATTAATGGATTCACTTTTCACTTGCGGACCGTAACAACTGGACGATGTAAATAATAGACCACATATGCATAAAAAAACAATAATCTTCTTCAACGACGACGCCCTCCCATAAAAGTTTCTCAGCTTTATTCTGCCCATTTATCGGCATTTTAATTAACCGCCAGGCCATTTCATTGCATACCTCTTTGCCCACTCGGAAAGACTACTAACATCTTTCAAGGGAGGTGAGGTATTGGAATCCAGCAAAAGATCGATGCAACAATGTTTGTCTTTTATCAACGATGCAAAAAGGGAAATTGAGACCGTCGGGAGATCAGTTTCAGACCAGACCGTTAGAGCAGAAATCGATCAGGCCTACAACTCTTTAAATGATTCATGGAATCACTGTAACACCGCCATAAAAAAGCTGTAGGTAAATAAATTGAGCAAAAACAAAAGCCGGGGTTCTTAAAACCCCGGCTTCAGACTGTCAAAAAAGGCCACTTTCGTTTACGCGAAGCGTGGCCTTTTAACGTAGCCGCTCATAAAATGAACCAGTTAACAGCCATTTGAATGATATTGAAAGAAGAAATGTGGGGTTAGTAGGCCCACATCGCTAGTTTTTTCAGATTCATGGCAGCAAACTTAAGCCTCACCCAGTTCCTTACCCTGGTTAGACCTTTAAACATTGTATATCGCATCGCATACTTCTCTTTGGCATCGGCAAATACCCTTTCGATGGTTTGCCCTCTTAAACTGTAACTTTCTTGCCCTGCGGGTGAATGCCTGAAGTCTTCAGCTTGTTCAATGTAGTTCTCCCAAATATGTTTCAATACCACCTTTTGATAACCTTTACTGTGAGTGCATTTAAGTAAATCCGGGCACTGCTTACATATCACTGGATCGCTTTTAAACTCCCGATAGCCGTCTCTGTTGGTAGTTGTGTAGGGCAATGCCTGATTATTGGGGCAAATTACACAGTTGTAGTATTCGTCATATACATATTCATATGGGCGAAAGAGGCCTTTTTTACCCATGGGACGCTTGTAGGGGGTGGCCGGCTTACGCTCATCGTCAATGACCTTCTTGCATATCCAAGGCGTTTTGTAACCAGCATCTATTGCCACAATTTCTACTTCGGGAAAGGCTTGAACTACTTTATCGTATACAGCATCAAACATGATACTGTCGTGAACGTTTCCCGGGGTAACCTCACAATCCAGTATGAAGTTCTTCTTGTCACAGGCTACATGAGCAGAATAGGCAAATTCCACCTTGTGTTCACCTTTATGAAATAATCCGCATTCTGGATCGGTAGTTGATACTGTTATCTGCTTTTCTCCCGGATCATCGTCATCATCGTTATCTTTTAAGGGCTTCTTGCCATTAAAAGCACGGTCCCGGTTTATCTCCTTGCGCAGCTGCTTATCATAGCTTCGGGCTGCCTTTTTGGCCAGTGCCTTGCGGTTTTTCTTTTTGTTGGCGTTGGCTTTAACATGGGTTGAATCGATAAATATGGTGCTCGCATCTACAAAGCCTTTCTTTACGGCTTCTTCTAAAATCCATGCGAATATGTTTTCAAATATCTCACTTGGAAAGCGCATAGCAAAAGTATAACTTATCGTGGCGAAGTGGGGTATTCTGGTTGTTAAGTCATACCCCAGGAACCATCGATAGGCTATATTCATATCGACTTCCTTTACTGTTTGCCGTAGAGATTTAATTCCAAACAGATGCTGGATCAAAACCATTTTAACCAGCACTACCGGATCTACTGCAGGTCTTCCGTTATCTTCGCAATACAGGTGCTCGACCAAATCATAGATATGGCTAAAATCAACCGCCTGGTCTATTTTCCTCAACAGGTGGTCTTGGGGAACCATTCCTTCTAAATCTACTATTTGCAGGTTGTTTCTCAGATTTTTAGCACGTTCCAGCACTTTCATCACCCATTTAATTTTACCATTTACATAACTAAACCCTCGCCATTTCTTCCGATTTGGCGAGGGTTTTTTGACAGTCTGAAGCCGGGGTTCTTAAAACCCCGGCTTTTTATTTATTAGGACTGTTTAGCAAGGAAACCCGGTTATTTTCCCAGGGTTCTATAATCCCCGGTATTGTGATATGACAGGCCTCTGATACTGTCCTGATAAACTGCAAAAATAGGCACATCTTTATACCTGGCATGCATAATAGAGGTGTAGTATGCGATAATAGAGCTAATACAAACAGGAGAGTGGTTATAAATGAGCAAATACTTTATTTACGGTTCCGGCTTTTCGGAAAAAGGCCGTTATTACAACCATTATCTTAAGGGGAACGCCTTTCTGAGTAAAGGATATATTGAAGGATATCACAAATACAGCCTGGGCGGCATTGACGGGATGATTCCTGAAGAGGGCGAGCGCGTTCAGGGCGACGTTTATGAATTTGATCAGAAGGCTATTTCCAGGCTGGACTTTCTCTTCAACTATGACACCAAGTTCCGCAAAGAAGTGGTAGATGTAAAGCTGGAAAACGGCGAGACGTTGCAGGCCGAAGCTTACGTCTGGAACGGAGCTGTCAGCAAATAAGGACCCGGACAACGAATAGATACAAAACCGCGCAGACCTGCGTGGTTTATTGTTTTCTGATCAACCTATCATGAACATCGTGAACCCATCAGAAGCAGGGTGGCTCACTCTCCTCAATAATAAAATTCGGTCATCAAACCGGGTAATTGATTCACTGCAATTAATTCATCCTCAAATCTTAAAAATACTGCGGTGTGAATATGTTAGACATAATGGCAATATATGGTATAAATTTAATCTAAGGGAACCATCTATTTGCCATATCAGTATAATCCTTCGCGCACAAGCGACTGACGAAACTTTCGGCAACCAAGCACTCATCATAACAATTTTGAAGCCACGCTGTTTTCAACATTCCCAGAGAAGTGAGCCCAAAAAGCTATTTTTCAGTTAAAGGAGTGTGAGTGTTATGAGAAAATTATTGCGAACGCAGATGTGTATCTTTTGGTCTCTGGCCCTGACCTGGGCCATAAGCTTTAGTTCAGCGGCTAGCGCGGCCATTATCACCACGCCCCCCACGATTGTCCCTCCTACTATAATAACGAGACCAGATATTCCTATAACCATTGTTCAACCCAAGCAGCCAACCACCGATAACAATGTTTCTCAGATTACCCTGCCCGACTGGGTTATCGACGGCTTGAAACAGCCGGTAACCAGCAAAGCTTTTGAAAAAGCCTTTTTTGAAAGGGATAGACTGCTGGCTGTGGCACCCCCGCAAATGACGGTAATGAGCCTGCCTTATAAATACGATCTCTCCCAATATGTCACCTTTACGGGAAGCCAGGACGGTTGGGGAGGCTGCATCCTTCGATCTATAATTCATACCATCGAGATCGAAAATGAAAAAAAATGCGCCTATTCTCCGGACCCTTCATTTTGGTATGTTCATCAGCGCCAGGAAGCCCAGGCCAATGGTGGTGCGGTAAATACTGTAAATACGCTGTCTACCTACGGAGTATGCCCGGAGGCGAGTTGTCCCTCCAATTACGATAATTGTACTCCGCTATCAGGCGGAGGGTGGTCCTTAACCAGCATGCCGGCGCCGACGGCTGCCAATGACCAGGAAGCAGCTTATTATAAAGTCTTTTTGAGCGATCCCTATACTGTGGATATCAACACCATGAAACAGTACCTGAAACAGTACGGACCGCTTCTGTTTGGGGGCTGGATGTATATAATTCAAGGAGCAAATCCCAAGGAAGGCCATTGCGTTACCTGTGTCGGCTGGGACGATTCCAAACAGGCTTTTAAATTATTAAACAGCTGGGGAGACCATTGGAACGGGGATGGTTACATCTGGTTGAATTACAACGACGTAGCCACCAACCTCTGGGATTGGCGCTACATCGAGACAAAGGCTTCCGACCGCACCGGAACCAAATATGCTTATTCGGCCCGCGTCAATATAGTTGGTGACGGCTCTGCCCTGCGCAACCAGTTGAAAGTCAAAATTGGAGTTGTAGGAAAAGATGCGTGGGTATTTTGGGATCATCTCAACCAGACTGCCTGCTATGACGACAGCCAAAACCTCTGCATCGACATCCCCCTGCCTGATTATGCCGCGTCCTACCGGCCGCCAAGCGACAACAACATCTGGTATATTCAGGTTACCAACGACAACGGCGATCCGGTCCACCTGGAGAAATTTGCTGTAGCCAAACAAAAGAGCGCTACAACCGTTGATAGCTACAGCTATTCATCGAGTGGATCATCTGTAGTGCCCGGCAATTCAAAACAGACCTTTGCCATACCCCACCTGGTAAAGCTCAACCTGACGTCGCCCAAAAATATGCACAATGGCTGGCTGGCAGGTTCCACCCAGAACATAACCTGGACTACTACTCCCGCGGGATCAGGAAGTGTTCGGCTCTATTATTCCACCGACAGCGGATCGACTTGGACTCCCATTACTAGTTCCAACATCAGCAATTCCGGCACTTATCCCTGGCAGGTTCCCAACCTGAATATCACTACGGCCCGGATTTTGATAGAATATGTGCTGGACGGCGTAGTAATGGGCCAGGATAACAGCGGAGATTTTACCATAGGCACGACCAGCAGCCTCTTTAAGGCTCCTACCAATCTCTCCGCTAAAGCCTATGGCAAACAAATTGTGCTGAATTGGTCGGATAATAACAAGCTTGAGGGAACCAAGTATGTCATCGAGCGCAAATCGGCCGATGAAAGTTTTTCGGTAATTGCCACCGTGCCACAATGTTCTTCATATACTGATAAAGATACCTATCCCAAAAATGCGGGCAACCTTATCATCACTAAAAAATCATACACCTATCGCGTTAGGGCCGAAAACGGGTCGCAATTTTCCAGCTATTCAAACGAGGCTGGTGCCACCGCCGATTTCATGGCTAAAGTGCTCCCTCCAATTGACACCAAGCCGCCGTTGACAACCAAGATTATCGAAGTACCCCATGAGCTGCCTATCCCCAACCCCGAGCCCGGTTTTGATATAACGCCGGGGTTAGAAACACCGGGATTTTGATTGACTAAAAGTCTTTTAGGCTTCTAAACTCATATGAAAAAAATAATTAAATTGCATAATAGGGCATAATAGTGCCCTATTATGCTTTTATGCCCTTAATTTTTTCATTTTGTTATAATAAAATCTCCGCTCATATGAAGGAATTTCTGGAAAAAGCTTGTATTAATTTAATGTATATACCTAAATCAACTGCATTTCCATTCCTAGTTTTTTAGGGCCAGTTGAATTATGAGGGGTTTATTGCTATAAAAAAACCGTTTCAAATTTCAATACTAGTTTTCTTATTATTAACTCTTTCTTTTCCTGTCCTAGCTGTACCTACTATCATATTGGATGGAAAGGAATTAAGTTCAGACAACCCTCCTATCATCGAAGGCGATACAATGCTGGTACCTATGGAGGCTGTTTTCAATCAATTAGGAGCCCGAGTAAAATGGGATGAAGTTTATCAGACTGTTACTACAATTAGATCGGGTAATGGAATTATTTTTAGCATAGGAAAGCCATCTGCTTGGATAAATGGCAACGATGTTCCCCTGGGCATAGCTCCCCAGGTTATTGACGGAACGACTATGATTCCCGTCAGCATCCTAAGTGAAGGTTTAGGTGCCAGGATAAGCTGGGATGAAATCCGCGAAAAAGTCCTTATTGATGGTCCATTTCGCGATAGTGCATCCCTACGTGATTCTACATTCGAGAAGGTTATCAGTGCTCCATATATTCAATCGGCTACTGATGTTAAGCAGACCAGTGACGGGGGTTTCATAGTAGTCGGATATACGGATTTACATCCCGAAAGCTATTACATTACTAATAACAAATCAGATGACTCCATTCTTATCTATAAAATGGGAAAAGCAGGCAATATTGAATGGAAAAAGGCAATAGGCGATACCAGCTGCAATATTGCCAAATGCATTCAATGTACCGAAGACAATGGATTTATATTAGCAGGTTCGGTCGGGGGTGGTGACGGTTTACGGGGAGCCATCATTAAGTTCAAATCCTCCGGAGAGCAAGAGTGGTTAAAAACATTCGAACCGTGTGATGAGTTAAGCTATGTATCACCTACAGTAGACGGTGGATTTATTCTTACAGGGAGACAATATGGTAAAGGAATATGGGTAATAAAAACTGATCATTCCGGCACATTAGAATGGGGTAATCTCTTTAGAAAGACACCAACTGACTGGGCTCATACAATCTTTCAGACACAGGACACAGGTTTTGTTCTTGCCGGCTATACTTTTGGCAAAGAAATTAATTCCGGTTGCTATCCTTTAGTATTGAAGCTTGATAACAAAGGCAATATAAGTTGGACTAAAATCTTTACAGACGATATCAAAATATCGTCCCTTCAGCCTACCAGCGATGGTGGATACCTGGGTGCCGGTCAGAGTTCCGGTGATGTAATAATTATGCGGCTTAATGAGAATGGTTCCATGATGTGGAAAAAGACTTATGGAGGTTCCAAGGATGATGCAGCAAATTACGCGATTGAAACAAATGATGGGGGATTTATTGTTGCGGGTGAGACCTTGTCGAGCCCCAGGCTGTCCTCAGGCTACTTATTAAAGTTAGACAAAAACGGGAACCTGACCTGGAAACGGACTATCGGAACCCAAGTTGCTCAGTCTTTTTCTTCCGTTGAACAAACCTCAGACGGCGGATACATTATGGTTGGAGACGCACAAAATTACTCTCCTGATATCTACATTGTCAAGACTGATTCTCAAGGTAACCTTTATTATCGATAACCAGATGTAGCTTCCTTTATGAGTTTAAGCGATATTGTGTTTTATGGTATTTGCTTATATTAATAGCATTAATCTAGAACAATAAAGCCTTGTGCTCCAACCTCGGAGATTCACAAGGCTTTTCTATGTCTATTTTTCCTTATTATATCCCTCGCCATGCAGAGATAATTCTACACCTTTTTCGGAAATCCAGACATCAATGATTGCCCGGCAGCCCGGGCAGGGACCGCAGGCCAGCTTTTCCGGTTTGAGCACCCCGGCAACGGTAATATGGTTGTCCATTTTACCGGTTTCCGCATCTTCTTTCACACACATTAACCCCCTTTGGTTCAGCGAGGTAACAATTTCATTCAGGTATTTTTTCCAGCCCTATCGGAGACGGTTATAACAACGACTATACATGCTGAAACCATTATAAGGTGACGTCACTTTTTCGTCAATCATCTGTTCCCAAAATTCCGTTTGTTATACTTTGAGTGCCGTCAAAACGCTGTCATAGCAAGGAGTGGTTTTATGTCGTCAGGATTGCCTAGATTCACGCTCAGAACCTCTGATGAACTTCTGCGCAAAATCAGTTATATAGCCGGAGCCAATGGTCGCTCGGCCAACAAGGAAATCGAAATGCTTTTGAAGCGCTATGTGGCTCAATATGAGAAGAAAAACGGGCCTATCCCCATTGAGGATGAAATAGATAGATAACCTGGTCCTCCTTATTCTGCAGTCTCCGGTTATGCCAATTACTTAGCTTATATGATCAAACCATGCTTAAAGCCAGGGAATCTTATCTACCTCATCCCCGCGTAAAATAGGCAGCAGTTTTGAATACAAGGGCTTTGGCACCTCTTTTAGCTTCATATTATCGATTCTGAATATGCGGCTCGGATCGATCTTTAATCTGGCAGCCAGTTCTTTCACAGTATAACCCCGATTCTTGCGGAGCTCTTTCACGGTTTTATTTCTATATTTAAAAGAAAAAAACATAACCTTATTCCTCTCCTTATTATTTTCATATTAATATTTACCCTTACCTGTGAATACAGTAAATCAGTTTGAATCTTGCACTCCCCCCCAATTTGCCGGGGAGGCTTTTTCTTTGCTATACTGTCAGGTATTGGAGCAACATCAGGCAAAGGAGGGCTGAGGCTCTCCTTTTTATTTTTTGGTCCTGATACCATATCCGCTTAAAGGGGGGCATCCGAGGAAGGATGGAATGGGTAATCTTAGCACTGTTATCCCCGGCCGTTTACGCTGTTGTAAATTTTGTTGACAAATATATTGTATCAGGTGGTGTGGCCGACAGCCGTGGAATGCCGTTTTATGCAGCAATAGTGGCAGCTTTTTTCGGAACGGTTTACTGGGTAATTTTTCATCCGCCCATACTCAGTTCACTTTTGGTGGGTATGGTTCTACTGGCTGGAATACTGACCATTCTAAGTACCGCTTTGTATTTTCGGGTCATGTCCCAAGAATCCGCCAGCCGTATAATAGTCTGGCTGCAATTGGTTCCAGCCCTGGTCCTTCCAATGTCAACCTTTTTTTTGAGAGAAGCCGTCACTCTGATTCAGATCTATGGGTTTGTTATAGTTCTTTTTGCAGCTATTTGCTTAAACCTTTCTCTAACGCTGGAGGGGATCAGTTTAAAGCTATCCAGATCGTCATTGGGCTGGATTCTACTGGCGGACCTCCTGTGGGCGGTTGCCATGGTCTTGATTAAAGCAGCAGCCGAGCTTGAAACCTATCCTGCGATTATTGTTTTTGAAAGCTGGGGGATCGTGTTGGGGGCGCTTGTTTTAGGCTTTTTTTACCCGGCCGGTTTCAAAGCGTTTGTGGCAGGCTTGCGAACTGCCGGGAAGAGGAAGATCAGTCTCATATTTATTAATGAAACCGGTTACCTGGCCGGCAAATTGATCGGCATTCTCGCCTTAACCATGGGTCCAGTGTCTTTAGTATCGGTCCTGGGCAGCACCCAGGTGTTTTTTGGCCTGGTTTTAGGCAATCTGACCCCTTTGCTAAAACCCGACATATTCCAGGAGGACGCTTCTCAGTTGAGCAGGCTCCGAGATTTTGCCATGGCTTTTTTGATGTTCCTCGGCGTCTGGATGATTTATGTCTGAGGATGAAGGGTCTTGTTTCCAGATTATTAGCCAATTGCCAAACTTTATATAATTTACTATTATGTTTATTATGATCATTGGTTATTTTGTTGCTAAAGGAGGGTAGTATATGTCGGCACTCAAATTCCAAGATTATCCCACAGAACGGCTCTTTATAAACAGCATCCGTTCACGCCTTACACCGGCCGAAAACCGGTTTCGTGATGCAATCATGGATGGAATCATAAACACTGGTCAGCCCTTTAATCCTCGCAGCCTGGTGCTTGAAGGCATAAGCAATCCAGGTGCATTGTTAGACAGGTTAATCGGTAAAAGGGTGGACAAGCTGGGCACTCCCTTTGTGACTACCCGGTACAAGGGAACCGGCCTGGGCCTGGCGGTATGCTACAGCATCGCGGCTCGTCACAAGGCTAAAATTGATTATCAAACCGGTTCTGAGGGAACTACCTTCAATATAAGATTTCCCATCCCCACCGAACCGTTAGCCCTTGTTTAATCCATCCAGACCTCGCCCTTATTTAAGTCAAAAGTGAGTTTGGAGACGGAGCTTTTGCAACACGGGGACGGAGATTTTGTTGCATTCACCTAACGTCGAATGCAACAAAATCTCCGTCCCCGTGCTGCAAAAGCTTTGCTTCAAAGGGAGAGGGGGGGCTAATGCCCCCCTCTATGGTAAGGAGATCAAAGCTCAAGGGCTTAGGCCCTTGATTTTTAATTACTAATTAGGCTTTTATGCTCTTATTAGCCTTGGCCTGGGGCATAATATAGCTGTACCAGTAAATGCCAGCCACGAAGATGGCTCCACCTACGATATTGCCCAGGGTAACCGGGATCAGGTTCTTGATTAGGAAGCCGTTCCAGGTCAGGGGGGCCAATGAAGCCTTGTAGGTGGCTATAGCCTGCGCGGCAACGTCAGGAGCCGAGCCGGCTACAACTGATGCCTGGGCTGCAAAGTCTACAATGCCCGGAATATGGGAGCACAGAATGCCCATCGGGATGAAGAACATGTTGGCTACGCTATGCTCGAACCCGCTGGCAACGAAGGCCATGATCGGGAAGAAAATTCCGAATACTTTACCAACTACGTCTTTGCTGGCCAGGGCCAACCAAACCGCCATACATACCAGCCAGTTA
This sequence comes from Syntrophomonas sp., assembly GCA_039679855.1. Classification (GTDB taxonomy): domain Bacteria; phylum Bacillota; class Syntrophomonadia; order Syntrophomonadales; family Syntrophomonadaceae; genus UBA5314. Next base: position 125 of record JBDKUE010000035.1, on the reverse strand, counting down.
CAGAGAATGGCCCGGCAGAAAGCCGACATCCAGGTCAACTTTACTTTTCCAAGAGCTACCGCAATAGCCTTGGCGCCAACTGCTCCGTTGAATAAACCAACTGCAGCTTTGCCATCGAAGAAACC
>JBDKUE010000012.1:0-4639 GCA_039679855.1 Syntrophomonas sp. | reverse complement strand
CCGCCCACCGTAGAAGAAGGGGCGCTGGTCGGGTAGGCCACCAGAGTAAGGTCTTTCTGATTCAAGTGGTATTCCAGTTCATTCCACACCACACCCGGTTCGACGGTTGCGGTTCTTTCTTCCAGGTTGATTTCAATGATTCTCTTCATCCGGTTGAATTCAACCACCAGCCCGCCTTCCACGGGCAGGACTCCGCCATACCCCGAGGTGGCTTTCCCCCTGGGCGTAAGGCTTATCGATTCAGCCCGGGCAGTCTTTATCAAGTACTGCAGTTCCTCCTCATTTACCGGCTGAACTATACCCTCCGGCACTGGATTACCCACCAGGGGTTTCACCATAGACGGCATGGCTCCCATGTCGTGGGCATATATTTTTCTTTCCAGTTCATCAAAACTGACCCGATTGCTGAAGCGCTGCTTCAGTTCCTCTTTCACATCATCCACCAGTTTTCCCATATACCCATACCCCCCTAGAGTTTATTGTGGGATCATTATAACATGTCCGCCGGCAAAAGACTATCCCTCAAAAAGGGCAAAAAATGGGACAAGCTTCTTTTATCCGGATAGGTGTTTCCAGCACCTTAACAATGCAGAAAACAGCTAATCCGGAGGCCTTAAGCCTCCGGATTAGCTGTTTATATGGTTAGCCTTCTATTCTGGTTTTTTGGATTATAGGATTGAGGGTAAACGAACCATCCACGCTGTATTCATTCCACTGGATGCCTTTCAACACAACCTGGAAACTCGCATTAGCATTCTGGGGAGCATCCTTGGTTATTAGGTAGATGATGGTGACCAGAACGGTGTCGCCGGGATCCAGCTGATAGCCTTCCAGGGCGGTAAACTGATCTCCTTCCTTCCCTTTATCCGGCAGGAAGGTCTTGACCTGCAGCCAGGCGGGAACATTTTCGGCGGTTATGCGAAACTTCACTGGCACGGTGCCATTGTTTTTAATAGCGGCTTCCACGCTTTCCTGGTAGCCAGGATAGCCGTTGGTCAGGGTAATCTCCAGCTTGTCGTCTTTGGCGCGGAGATCGCTGTATTCATCGTCGTCTTTCAGTTCGTAGTTCAATGCACCTATGTTCTTGAGTTCAGCACTATTGGGATTGCCGACTTCCATGCTGTCCAGGCTGCCGTTAAATACATCGGTTCCCTGACCGCACTGGCCCTTATAATTGGGCCCGGGATCGCTTGATGTTACGCATGCCCAGCATATATCTACATTTCCAGTCTCAACCGTGGTGTCTAAAAACAGGCTGTCGTACCACATGGCGTAGGCCCCGCCCAGGGCGGCGAAGGTGAACACCAGCACCAGCGCTAAAACTTTAACCTTTCTCATGATAGTTTCCCTCCTCTTGCATTACTTCCTTAATCGTTAATCGCCAATTCTATCGGTTTGGATTGAGTAAGGCAAGACGTAGGATTCGTCCGGGCTGTACTCGTTCCACTGGATGCCCTTCAACTGAAGCGTAAATGATACTTGCTTGCCCTGCTCGGCGGTCTGCTTGATCCGGTAGGTAATCGTGGCATGTACGATGGCCCCCGGATCCAACTGGTAGCCTTCCAGAGCTGTCCATTCCTGAGCTTCGCCTGATTCATTTGAATGCAGATCAACCTGAACTACCACCCATTCGGGAACGTCTTTTTCTATAACCCGGAACTTCACAGGCACTGACCCCACGTTGACAATGTCGGCTTCAATACTTTCCTGATACCCCGGATAGGCGTTTTTCAGAGTTATGCTCAGCTGGTCGTTCACGGTCCGAAAATCGGACCACTCCGAATCATCAGCTAATTGGTAATTAAGTGAGGCAACGTTTTTGAGCTCGCCGCCGTTGGGATTTCCCGAATCCATACTGTCAAGGTTGCCCTGAAAGACATTCTGGCCCGCTCCCCCGGGCATTTCAGCATAGTAGCCTCCATCGTCGCTGGACTTGACATTTTGCCAGCACACGTCAACCAATCCAGTATTGATAGCGGTATATAAATTGAGGCTGTCATACCACATGGCATATGCTCCGCCCAGCGCAGCGAAGGCGAATATCATCACCAGGGCCAGCACTCTGATCTTCTTCATATCATGAACCTCCCTCTATCCGTATCATGATTCAAGTATAAGGGGAGGCCCATAAAAGCAATACAGACCGGGGTTTACTCTTTAATTCCCTACCTGGATAAAAAAAGTTATCATTTCGAGGCCCCGATCTACTACTAAAGTACCGCTGGTCCTTATTCGTTTTTCCATCACTAGATCCGAACTCAGTTCGGCTGCGGGCTAAAAAAAAGATCCCACGGGCGCAGCCTCGGGACCTCTTACAGCATAAATATTGATTTTGTGCTGTTCATTTGTCTATTTATAATTGTCTGGCTGGCCCTGTAGGACTCCCAAAAAAGGAAACCCCGAGGACCCCCGGGGCTTCCCTATTACGGAAGTATAGTATCATGGTTTTGGGTTTTTGGAGCAAGTTAAAATTCAAAGTTGGGCAAAGACAGATTGTCTTTTTCAATCATCTGCATAATCGTTGCACTCAGCTGCGAATTCAATTTGACCTTCAAGGCCTTACCGGCGATTTTATCCAGGCCTTTAATAAATGACTTCAGAATGTCTTCAGATGGAAAATTGAGCTGTCCGATATTGATCACTACATCTTTATAGTGCCCCGCCAGCTTTCTACAGGTTGACAGTACTTCATGCAAGGCCTTTTTATTGAGGCAGCCCTGCAGCTCAACCAGAAGTATGTCTTTTTGCTCCTCAACCTTCACATCCAGTATGCGGGTAGTTGAAAAGTATTTGAATCCCTTTAAGGTTATTTCCCTTAAGGTCCGGTTAACCTGAATGGTCGGCCGTGCTTCATGCCCGGCCACCAACCGCAGATGCTGGCTCCAGGCCCGGCTTTCCCGGGAATAAAGCCGGGACAGGTAAAAGCCGGCCGCACGGAAGGTCCAGGCCTGGTTTCTTTTGCCGCCAAGACCCTTGCCCCAACGCAGGGGTGAATAGAAACGATGAAAAGCCCTAATGGTTTCATCCTGTAGCTCCCAGGGGCTCATGTTCTGGGGCCGGTAAACCACATGATGGCCGTCATAGTAGCGCCAATCTCCGGAAAGAAGCCGCCCTTGATTCTTCAACTGCTCATACATAGGCGTACCCGGCAGGGGCACCAGGGACAGGTACTGCACGGTGTCCAGCCCGGAAGATATCGTAAATTCAGCGGTTTCACGGATGGTAGCCAGATCATCCTGGTCGCTTCCCAGCACAAACATACCGTGCACCATTATCCCGTAACGGTGAAAGGTTTCAATACAGTGCTCGATATCGGCTACTCCCTGGCCTTTATTAAAAGCTTCCAGGGTGCGGGGATTTACAGATTCCATGCCGACATATACCACCCGGCAGTTGGCCTGACTCATCAGGCTGACCAGTTCTTCGTCCCGGGCAGTGTCAACCCGCACCTGGGCTCCCCACCAGGAGGGGCAGAGGCCGCGCCTGGTCATTTCATTTAAAAGCTCTTTGCTGTACCGGGGCCGGGCGGTAAAATTGTCATCACAGAAGAACACCTTTTTCCCGGCATAGGGGATAAGGTTGGCCAGGGTCTGCTCCAGGTCCTGGTGGCGGTAGCGGTGTCCGAACATCTGGGTTACGCTGCAAAATGTGCAATTATGAGGGCAGCCCCGGGAAGTCATGACCGGGTAAACACTCAGGGATTCCAAAAAGTCAAAATCCACCGGGGGTAACTCCCTCATATCAGGATAGTCCGGCCAGGGATTATCAATCAACCTGTCATCCTGCCGATAATAGACCCCGGGTATACCCTGCGGTGTTTCATTCCGATTCAGGCAATCTACCAGGTCCGTAAAGCTGTGATCCGCTTCTCCCCGGCAAATATAATCACAGTACCGGAGCGCTTCCTCGGGTACAAAACTGGCGTGCACACCTCCCATAACTACCGGGATGCCCTTTTGCCGTCCATAGCTGGCGATTTTGTAAGCTTCGTAGCAGGTCGAGGTTGTGGTAGAAACACCTATTAGGTCTGCTTCCTTTATATCTGCGGCTTTAATCCTGGACAAATCGCCATATATAAATTTGACCTCATATCCCCGCTTCCTCAATTGGGTGCCTATTAAGGGCAGACCCAACCGGGGCATCTTTACCAGGCTGTAAACATGCCGCCCTGGAGACCGGGGTTCGATCAAGGTTATGCGCGTTATAGGCAAATTACTGACTCCCTTCTCTTTGTACTCAATGATCATATATAGGATTCTCTCATTTTTTCCCTTATATTCCACATAATAAAAAAACCAGCCATTTTGCTGGTAACCAGGAGTTCTTAATATTAATTTCTTTTTCTTTATGACGACACAAATTAAAAAAATAATCTTCAACGTCCATCATAGTACTTCAGCATAATTCGGCGTCAAGAGAAAAAAATGAGTTGAAGAACCGTCCCCCAACTCACTTGGCATCTATAAAAACCTGGGAGCAATTTATGCTTCCATTTTCAGTTGGGGCATCCCTTTCTCAGGCACAGCCTTGCTGAAAGGCCGCGGCCCCAAAAACACCCCTAAAATGGCCCCGAACAGGGTTATTGCCGAAGCGATCAGGAAGCAGTCGTCTATCGCGTTTACCAGCGATAATTTGGCCA
>JBDKUE010000152.1:0-42047 GCA_039679855.1 Syntrophomonas sp. | reverse complement strand
AACCATACCGGGGTTTAGCGGGCATATGGGTATTGATCAGCGGGTTCTTGCAGCCCGCTTTACATTTTTCTGGAGGTGAACTTCTTATCAGTAAAGATTGGAGAATTAACGAAGACATCAGGGTAAAGGAAGTCAGGCTGGTCAGTGAAGAAGGGGAGCAGTTAGGGATAGTCCCCATTCGTGATGCTATGGCTATTGCCATAGAAAAGGGATTGGATCTGGTGGAGGTGGCGCCGTCTGCCAAACCTCCGGTGTGCCGTTTGATGGACTTCGGAAGATTCAGGTTCGAGCAGAGCAAACGAGAAAAAGAAGCTCGCAAGAAACAGAAGATCATCTCTGTTAAAGAAGTTAAACTGCGTCCTAATATCGAAGATCATGACTTTGAAACCAAAGCCAAGAATGCCCGGCGGTTTTTGTCTGCAGGAGACAAGGTCAAGGTGACCATCATGTTTCGCGGCAGGGAGATAACTCATCCAGATTTGGGTGAGAAGCTTTCCGTAAAATTAGCCGAGCAGCTCTCGGATATTTCAGCGGTGGAGAAAAACCCCAAAGTAGAGGGGAAAAACATGGTGATGATTTTGACTCCCCGGCTGGATGCGGATAAGTCGCACAAGAACGAAAAGAAGGAGGAAGCCTGATGCCTAAAGTTAAGACCCACAGGGGGGCTGCCAAAAGATTCAAGAAGACAGGAAGCGGCAAAATAAAAAGATCCAAAGCATTTGCCAGTCATCTGTTGGGCGACAAGACCCCGAAAAGAAAACGTAAACTTCGCAAAGCTGGCCTTGTAAGCGCGAGTGAGAACAACCGGATCTCAAAGCTCATTCCTTACTAAGCCGATTTACTTAGAGTCGTCAGGAGGTAATAACAGATGCCGAGAGTCAAACGTGGAGTGACTGCCCATCAGAGACATAAAAAGATTTTAAAGCTGGCCAAGGGCTACCGGGGTAGTAAACACAAACTCTTCCGGGTAGCCAAAGAACAGGTTATGAAATCCGGCCAGTATGCATATATGCACCGCCGTATTAAGAAGAGAGATTTCCGCAAGCTGTGGATAGCCAGGATCAATGCCGCAGCCAGGAATAACGGCACCACCTACAGCAGGATGGTTCATGGACTCAAAGAAGCCGGGGTGGATATTAACCGCAAGGTGCTGGCCGATCTAGCGGTCAACGACCCGCAGGGGTTCACCAAACTGGCCGAGCTGGCCAAGCAGAGTGCAAACAAATAGCAATCATAAAGTGTGGCCCAAAAGGGCCATACTTAGTTTATGAGGAAAATTGGACATACCTTCGTAAGGAATGGGGACACACCTCCCCTTCGGGAGATTAATGTCCCCATGGTAGGAATTTTCCCATGACAGCAGAAGGGTTTTAAGAGTATGAAGCAGATATCTTCCCGTGACAATCCGATCGTTAAGAACGCGGCCGGATTAAAGCAGAGCAAACACCGCAGTCAGCAAAAGGCGTTCCTCCTGGAGGGCGAGAGGTCGGTAGGAGAATTAAGAACGTGCCCGGAGCGAGTGTTACACTACTTCGTTCAGGAAGAGCTGCTATCGAAATATCAGGATATTGTCCAAGCACTCGGTGAAGAAAGGCTTTACCTGACAACCGGTAAAATAATAAAAGCCATATGTGACACCGAGCACCCCCAGGGAATAGCCGCAGTGTTATCAAAGCCCGATTGGGATATTCCGAAGGTTCTGCAGGTAAGAGGGCTATGGCTGGTTTTGAACGGGATTTCCGATCCCGGTAATATGGGAACCATGATAAGGACAGCCCATGCCCTGGGAGCAGCCGGCCTTATTTACACTCATTCCTCGGTTGACCCCTACAATCCCAAGGCTGTGCGAGCGAGTATGGGCAGCATTCTCACCCTTCCAGTTTTAGGGCCGGTAAGCGTCTCCGACATTGCCTGCTTAAAGGATTCAGGTATGCGAACGTTGGGAACCCAGGCCGCACAGGGCATACCATATTTTAAAGCGGATCTTAGAGGCAACCTGCTGGTGGTTCTAGGTGGGGAAGCCCAGGGGATGGGCCGGGAGATTATACCCTTGTGCGATCAAATAATGAATATACCTATGAATGCTGGAGTAAATTCTTTAAATGCCGCCTCGGCTTGTGCTATAATACTTAGTGAGGCCTATAAGCAGCGAAACGACGGCATTATCTAAATAGAAAGCCGCTGTGCTGCATAGCCCAGTTCAGCCTTATAAATATTCGAAGGGTGGACCTTGAATGAAAAACGAGGCTAAAAACCTGTGGCACCTTTTTGAAACCTCCGGCTGTATAATCTATTATCTTCTCTATAAAGCGATGATAACCCAGTAATCATATTTAAATGCGTTGAACAGGATAAGTAGCTTGCTTAAATAAAACCTCTTCAGGGAGGCTGTATCATTGACTGGAAGTACAGCCAAGGGTTTTAGCAGGTCAATTCACCTGGGAGCAGGGGGCTGAAATAGTAGTAGGCTCTGCCGGCGTCGCCGTTATCCGAACAAAAAGAGAACTGTGCCGTGTAAACGGCCGGTTAATTAGGGTGGTACCGCGGAAACACTTCGTCCCTTGGGACGAGGTGTTTTTATTTTTACCTGTAAGGAGGAAAGAACGTCCATGCTTAACAAGATGCAAGACCTGAAACAAAAGGCCGAGGAAAGGATTCCCCAACTGCTTTCCATCGAGGAAATAAACGAATTTCGGGTCAAGGTGCTGGGGCGCAAAGGGGAATTGACCCAGATGTTGAGAGGCCTGAAAGACCTGGCCGCTGAAGAGAGGGCTGAAGCGGGAAGGCTGGCCAATGAACTGAAAGACAACCTGGAAGCCCTGTTAAACCGTCAATTGGAAGAATATAAGGCCCGTGAAATGGAGTTGCGCCTGGCCGAGGAAAAAATTGATGTTACTCTTACCGGGATGCCTGCCCACCGGGGCTCAAAACATCCTCTGACCAGGGTCCAGGATGAGATTCTGGAAATATTCATATCGATGGGCTTTTCAGTAGCAGAAGGGCCGGAAATAGAAAGCGATTACTACAATTTTGAAGCTCTCAATCAGCCCAAGGATCACCCGGCCCGGGATATGCAGGATACTTTTTACATTAACAACGATGTGCTGCTGAGAACCCAGACTTCATCGGTTCAAGTTAGAACCATGGAGAAAATGCGTCCTCAATTACCTATAAAAATAGTGGTTCCCGGAACCGTCTACCGCAAGGACGATGACGCTACTCATTCTCCCATGTTCCACCAGGTGGAGGGTTTGATGATCGATAAGCACATAACCTTTGCCAATTTAAAGGGAACCCTTATGCTGTTTGCTCAAAAGATATTTGGCAGCGATGTCAGGGTTCGCTATCGGCCCAGTTTCTTCCCATTTACGGAACCTAGCTCTGAAATGGACATTTCCTGTGTGATGTGTGGCGGAAGCGGCTGCCGGGTTTGTTCTAATACGGGATGGCTTGAAATTCTAGGTGCCGGTATGGTACATCCACGGGTCCTTCAGTACGGAGGCTATGATCCGGAAGAAGTAACCGGGTTTGCCTTTGGAATGGGCATAGAAAGGATATCTATGTTGAAATACGGCATAAATGATCTGCGACTTTTCTTTGATAACGATATTCGCTTCCTCCGCCAATTCTAAAGACTTGCGTCAAACAGGATTAAGCATATAAATGAGGTGTTTGAAATGTCAGTACCAATTAAATGGCTGAAAGAATATATAAAAATCGATTGGAGCAAAGAGGAGTTAGCCCACCGCCTGACCATGGCCGGCGTAGCGGTTGATCCGGACGGCGACAGCGAAGATGATGCCGCCCTGGAACTGGACCTTACTCCCAACCGGGGCGACTGCCTGGGACTCATCAATATGGCCCGTGAAGTATCGGCCCTTTCCGGTAACCCCGTACTAATTCCCAAGGTTAGCTTAAAAGAAAACCATGAGAAGGTGGAAGACTACATTACGGTTGAGATTGAAGAACCTGATTTATGCCGTCGTTATGCCGCGCGGATTGTTAAGAACTGCCGGGTGGCTCCATCTCCGGAATGGATGCAGGACCGCCTGACCAACGCCGGGATCAGACCAATTAACAATATCGTTGATGTGACCAATTACGTTATGCTGGAAAGCAACCAGCCCCTTCATGCCTTTGACTACCGCCTGCTGGGTGAAGACCACCGTATTCTGGTGCGCTGCGCCCGACCGGAGGAAATCATCACCACCCTGGATGGTGTAAAAAGATCCCTGGATAATGAAATGCTCCTCATAACTGATGGAACCAGGGGAGTGGCCCTGGCTGGAGTAATGGGCGGGGAAAACACTGAGATCAACGACGACACCACCGACGTACTACTTGAATCGGCCTGGTTTTTGGGAACCAACATTAGAAAGACGGGTCGCAAGCTAGCCCTGCGCAGCGATTCCTCCATGCGCTTTGAAAAAGGCACTGATATCGAAGGAGTTATCTATGCGGTGAATCGCGCTGCAGCCCTGATCCAGGAACTGGCCGGAGGAGAAGTGGTAAAAGGGGTATTTGACAACTACCCACGGCCCTGGAAAGCAGATGAAATTATCCTGCGCTCGGAACGGGTTAATTATGTGTTGGGAACCGAGATCAGCATTGAAGAAATAGGGGACTGCCTCAAACGCCTGGGACTCAAATTCACCAAAAACCGGGGGCAATTCAAGGTATACGCACCCAGTTACCGCCCCGATCTGATGATAGAAGCGGATCTGATCGAGGAGGTAGCCCGCCTCTATGGCTATGATAGAATTCCATCTTGTCTTCCCGACGGCGAATCAAGTCCGGGGGGACTGGAAACGGAACAGAAGTATCGCTCCATGGTTAAAGAACTGATGAGTCGAAGCTTTTTTGAGGTGGTTAATTACAGCTTTGTCAACCCGTCAGTACTAGACATGATCAGGATACCTGAAAGCAGTTACCTGCGAAGTTTTATAAAAATTGCCAACCCGCTTTCTGAGGACCAGAGTGTTATGCGAACCATCCTCCTTCCCGGTCTATTAGACAATATCGCTAGAAACCTGGCCCGCAAGAATCAAAACCTGGCCTTTTTTGAAATGAGACCGGTATTTTATCCTGATGATGGAGGCCTGGCCAGAGAAATCCTCAAACTGGGGGCGGTAGTATGCGGGGAACGGGAAACCTTCTGGCTGCAGAAAAACGTGGCCATGGACTTCTTTTATCTCAAAGGGCTCCTTGAGGACTTGCTGCAGCAGCTCAGTGTAAACGATGTCCGTTTTACAGCAACAGACCACCCCTCCTACCACCCGGGCAGGACGGCGCTGATAGAAGCAGAGGGACGCGAAATCGGCATAATCGGAGAAATTCATCCTCTGGTTCTGGAGAACTATAGTATACGCCAGAGGGCCTGCGCTTTTGAACTGGATATGCAGTCCCTGTTCGAATTGAGCCGCAAGCGGGCCATGAATGATGAAATTGTTCGATATCCAGCTGTAGAGCGGGACATCGCCCTGCTTATTCCTTCGGGAGTGAACGCTCAGGACCTGCTGGCCAGTATACGTAATACAGGGGGCGAATTGTTGAGACAGGTGGTCGTTTTTGACCTCTATTCCGGGGGCCAGGTACCCGAAAGCAAGAAGAGTATGGCTTTTCGACTTACCTGGCAGTCCAATCAGAAAACCCTGACCGACAACGAGGTAAGCGATCTGATGGAAGCCGTTCTGGAAAAGCTCAAAGCGGAACACCAGGCCAGCCAGCGCTAAGAAACGGTGCTGGTCTAAGAATTTACCACTGGCCAAGTAAAGATGCCCGGGTTTACAATTACAATAAAGAAAGCAACTACACGTTGCTAAACGATAAGGAGGGGTTTTTCCCCTCCTTATTAACAACCGCGTTTTAGGAAATGAACTGGGCATTCGATATCTACTATTAGATGAAAAGTATAAGGGGAGTTGGAGGTTTTATTATGTCCATTCTGGAGAACGGTTTAGCGGCCGAAGCTCTTGAAGTCAGGGTAAAAGGCTATGGAACCTATCAAGTAGAATATGGTACCAGTGTGTCGGAACTGGTATCCCGCCTGGAAAACGTACCCCACAAGGTGGTGGGAGTTATAAAAGACAACGAACTCAAAGACCTTCACCACGTTTTGGAGAGTTCCTGTTCACTGGAACTGGTGGATGTATCGGTTGAAATGGGTATGCGTATTTACCGGCGCACCGGTATTTTTGTAATGATCAAAGCCTGTCGGGAGCTCTTCCCGGAACGTAAGCTTATTATAAAACATTCCCTTTCCAATGGTTTATTTTGCGAATTTCAGGATCAGGAAACCAATGCCAAAGAGGTTGAAGATATAGAACGCCATATGAAGACTATCGTGGCCCGGGACTTTCCTATCAACCGGATACGCATGAGCAAAGAAGAAGCCAATGTGATATTCCGCCAGCAACTCCAGCCGGAGAAGATCGAGCTTTTTTCCTACTGGGATAAAGATGATGTAATAATTCATGAGATCGATGGCCTCTATGACTATTTTTACGGCCACTTGCTTCCCAATACCGGAAGCCTGGAACAATTCAAGGTATTCAATTACCCGCCCGGCCTGATCCTGCAAACCCTGGAACCCGATTCCCCGGATGAGATACTGCCCTGGGTGGAGCTGCCCAAGCTATTTACTATTTATGATGAAGCCAAGGACTGGGCCGATATGCTGGACACCCAGAATGTATCCAACCTCAACCATATCATTGAAAAAGGCAATGCCGCCGACCTGGTCAGGATCAATGAGGCCTTGCACGAAAAAAAGATAGCCTGGATTGCTGACCAGATCTGTTCCAATCCCCGGCTGCGCCTGATACTGATTGCCGGTCCCTCCTCCTCGGGAAAGACCACCTTTGCCCAGCGTCTGCTCATCCAGCTAAGGGTGAATGGACGACGACCGGTATCGATCTCAATGGATAATTATTTCGTCAACCGGGATTCTACCCCGAGGGACGCGAATGGCGACTTTGATTTTGAGAATATAAACGCCTTGAAGATAGACCTGTTCAATGACCACTTGAACCGTTTGATAGCCGGGGAAGAAGTGGAAATGCCTATTTATAATTTTAAAAACGGCAGCTGTGAGCCAGAAGGCGAATTCCTACAGGTTCCCCACGGGGAATTGATAATAATCGAAGGCATACATGGTCTGAATGAGCAGCTTACCTGGCGCATACCCAGGATCCAGAAGTTTAAAATATACGTCAGCGCCTTGACCCAGTTGAATATTGACAACGTAAACCGGGTTCCAACCACCGACGCCCGTTTGATACGACGGTCCCTGCGCGACGGCCGCACCAGGGCTTATGGGGCCAGGCAGACCATTGAGCGCTGGCCATCGGTCAGGCGGGGAGAAGACCGTAATATCTTTCCCTTCCAGGAGAACGCCGACGTGATGTTTAACTCCGCGCTGGTATATGAACTGGCGGTGCTAAAAGACCAGATAGAGCCGGAATTGGCTGCCATAGGTCCGGAATATCCCGAGCATATTCATGCCCGCCGGATACTGGGAGGCTTCAAGTACTTTAAATCGGTTCCACTGGAGCTGGTACCGCAAAACTCAATCTTACGCGAGTTTATCGGCGGCAGTTGCTTTAAGGTATAAAAACGGTTAAAGCATAAAAAACATGCGCAAAGGCCGGGTCAACAGACCCGGTTCTTATTTTATAAAGTCGAATGTAAATAAATAGTAGTAATCATGTAAATTAGCTATTTGACTATTTTATTTACGGCCTTCTAAGGTTAGGATTATGTTAGAGATATTTTGTTTTAGGAAGTGAGACATATTAAGGGTAGAATTATGGTGGTGGATGATGAGGAAAAGCTCAACCGCTTGATAACATATAACCTTGAAAAAGAAGGCTTTGCCACTACGTCGGTTCTTGATGGCAGTGAAGTAATGAATCTGGTGCGCCTGCAGCGTCCAGATCTCATTATTTTGGACCTGATGCTGCCCGGCAGGGACGGTCTGGAGTTGTGCCGGGACATGAGAAAGGCCAACATCAAAACACCAATTATCATGCTCACTGCCCGCGATGATGAAATCGATAAAGTATTGGGCTTGGAAATGGGGGCGGACGATTATGTTACCAAACCCTTCAGCGTCAGGGAACTCATTGCCCGTGTTAAAGCCATTTTAAGGCGCAACCTGCAAAATGATGAAAGCCCGGAGCCCAGCCAACCTCTTCAGATCGGCCAATTTGCCATTTACCCGGAGCGTTATGAAATACACTTTAAGGGCAAACTGCTTGATCTGACCCTAAAGGAATATGAACTGTTGGATATATTATTGCGCAACAAAGGTCGTGTCTTGAAGCGCGATTACCTCCTGCAGGTTTTATGGGACTATGCTGACAGTGCAAATACACGGGTTTTGGATGTACACATAAGCAAGCTTCGGGACAAAATTGAAGAAGATGCCAAAAACCCCCGCCATATAAAGACAGTCCGCGGTCTGGGTTACAAATTTGAGGAGGGTGACAATGCTTAAGAGCTTTAGGGGACGTCTCAGTTTGACCTTTATATTGTTAATTATTCTGGTTTCGGCGGGGAGCGGCCTGGCCAGCAGTCTTTATATGAAAAACTTCTACATGAGCAATGTTGAGAATAACCTGGCCTACGAAGCGTCACTGGTAAGCCATATGATGAACATAGGCCAGGCCTCCACCACTTCCTATCAACAAATCGCTGTCTTATCCGCCAGGGATACAGACACTCGGGTAACCATCGTCGATACAGACGGGAAAGTGCTGGGGGATTCCCAATTCGACCCGGCAACTATGGAAAATCACAAAAGCCGTCCGGAAATATATCAAGCCCTGCAAGGCCAGAGAGGTGTTTCAATCCGTTTAAGTGATACCGCCAAAATCAATACCCTGTATGTGGCCATCCCCTTCCAAAATGGAATAGGCAGCGGGTCAGTGCGACTGGCCAAGCCTCTGGATCAAATACAAACCCTTTACAATCATATTTTGATGTTAATCCTTTATACGGTTCTAGGCATAGGGGTGGGGGCTTTAATCTTAAGCCTGTTCCTGGCCAGGAGATTCTCGACTCCTTTAAAAGATGTGACCAGGGCGGTGGAGCAGATAGCGCAGGGCAATTTCAACCAGAAAGTTACCGTCCAGGTAGATGATGAGCTGGGGTCCCTGGTAAATTCCTTCAACGATATGGCCCAGAGGCTGCAAACCAACATGGAGGAGATCAGTACGGTGAAAAACCGCCTGGAAGCAGTACTGGAGAACACCGTCAACGCTCTTTTCCTGGTTGACAATGAAGGACGCCTCAGCTGGATAAACACCAATGCCGTTCATCTGCTGTCCATCGACAGCAAGCAGATCGGGAAAAAGATTGTTGAGGTCGTCAATAATTACAGCCTGCTGGATTTGATAGATACAGTGCTTAAAGAAAGAAGACCCAAACGGCAGGAGATTGTCTTAAGATCGGCCCAGGGAGAAAAGATATTGGAAGTCAACCTGGTCCCCGTACTGACGCCGGATAGGATCTACCAACCGGATGTGCTGGTGGTGTTGAACGATATAAGTGAACTGAAACGTCTGCAGCAGGTTCGCCAGGATTTCGTGGCCAACGTTTCCCATGAATTGAAAACCCCGGTGGCAACCATAAGCGGTTTTGCCGAAACTCTGGTTTCCGATAACAAGGGCAACCCTGAAACTGTAAAAGAATTCTCTCAAATCATCTATGACGAGGCCCAGCGCCTCAGCAAGATGATTGCCGCTATGTTGGAATTATCCCGTTTGGAAAGCGGTTATCAGGACTTAAACCAGGAGAATTTCAAACTCCTGGATATCGTAAATACTGCGGTGACTATAGTTCGAAAAAGGGCACAGGGTGGGAACATTACCATTGATGCCGCTCCAGAGCTTACCGATCTTACAATCCTGGCCGACCGTGATATGATAGTCCAGGCGGTAATCAATCTTCTGGAAAACGCTATCAACCATAGCCCGGAAGGCGCTCCGGTACTGGTGAAAATAGAAAAACGGCGGGATGATATAAAGGTAAACGTTATCGATCAGGGTGAGGGTATTCCGGAAAAAGACCAATCACGCATTTTTGAACGCTTCTATCGAGTCGATAAAGCCCGCTCTCGCAAGACTGGTGGAACCGGGCTGGGTCTGGCTATTGTCAAGCACCTGATCGAAAACAACGGAGGCCAGGTCGGGGTAAAGAGCAGTCCCGGCAGTGGTTCAACCTTCTTCTTCACTTTAAAATCCAATTAGTATTAACACTCCGGCAAAAATAAAAGAACGCGAAAAAAGGGGCCCCAAACGGGCTCCTTTTGTATTTACTATTTCTTAACATTCAAACAACCATAAATAAAGGAAGTAAAGAATTGACATTAACATTCAGATGGTAATCTAAACAAAAGGTACTAGGTGCGCATCACAAATTTACAAAGGAGGAAAAGGTAAAAATGATAAAGAGAAGAGGTAAACAAGCCGTTTATTTGGCCCTGGCAGCCGTCCTGACGGTCAGCGTATTTGTCGCCGGATGCGGCCAAAATTCACAAACCACGCCTCAAGGTTCAGCGGAATTGCAGGGTACTATCACTATAGCCGGTTCTACCTCGGTGCAGCCTTTTAGTGAAGTTCTGGCCGAAAAGTTCATGGAGAAGAACCCCAAGGTCAAGGTGAACGTTCAAGGCGGCGGTTCCGGACAGGGGATTACGGCCGCAACCAGTGGCGCTGCCCAGATTGGTTCGAGCTCCCGGGACCTGACCGTCCAGGAGAAAGCCCCACTGGTTGAAACCAAGATCGCCATGGATGGAATTGCCGTAGTAGTCAATCCCGCCAACCCGGTTGCAAACTTAACCGCTGATCAGATTAAAAATATCTTTCTCGGTAATATTGAGAACTGGAATGAATTGGGTGGACCTGATGCTACTATAACTGTTGTAAGCAGAGAAGAAGGCTCGGGGACCAGAAGTGCTTTTGAAGAATTGCTCTTGGATAAACAGCCGGCAGTAAAAACCGCCATAGTTCAGGCTTCTACCGGAGCAGTCAAGACGACTATAGCCGGCGACAAGAATGCCATCGGATACGACTCACTGGCAGCTGTAGATTCGACGATAAAGGCCCTCAAAATAGATGGTGTTGACGCAAGTGCCGTCAATGTTAAGAATGGCAGCTACAAAGCTTCCCGGCCCTTCATTTATCTAACCAAAGGCCAGCCGGAAGGCGTAAGCAAAGCCTTTATCGATTTTGTAATGAGCGGTGAAGGGCAGCAGATTATGAGCCAGCAGGGGGCCATCCCTGTTAAATAGATAGCCTGATATCCTTCCAACCTGAGCCGGTTTGCATTAGACCTTAAGCTCCATGGTGTGGTAAACCGGCTTTTTGCCGCCGATGTTCCAGGGTGAT
The DNA here is from genome assembly GCA_039679855.1 of Syntrophomonas sp. GTDB lineage: Bacteria > Bacillota > Syntrophomonadia > Syntrophomonadales > Syntrophomonadaceae > UBA5314. Next base: position 30,657 of record JBDKUE010000152.1, on the reverse strand, counting down.
TTAAGGACCAACTTCCGGAAATACTGTATACCTGCGCTTATAGCATTGACCTAAATGCATAGGGGTTTATAATTTAAATATAAATGACAAAACCTTGGGGCAAAGAAGTCCACTTTTCGAACAGGGAAAGGTGGACTTTACGATTTTATAAATTTTGGGCATAGGCGCCTGGCATATTCAGCATTGAATAGCCAGGCGCTTTTTATGTTTAAAAACGAACAGGGGAGGTGCAGTTATGAAAAAGATCGAAGCGATCATTCGTCCATCAAATCTGGAAACACTCAAAGCGGCTCTGAATGCACTGGAAGTGCGGGGTATGACTGTTTACAATGTCATGGGCCGAGGCTTGCAAAAGGATGTCAAACAGTTCTATCGCGGCCAGGAGATATCGATAGACCTGTTCCCCAAGGTCAAAGTGGAAATTATCTGTCGTGATCACTGGTTGGATAGAATCATTGATGTCATTTTGAAAGAATGCTCTTCGGGGCAGATAGGTGATGGCAAGATTTTCGTCTACCCGATCGAAGATATCATCCGAATAAGTACGGGAGAAAGAGGAGACGCGGCTTTATAGGACTACCCGATCCTTTTCCGAGCAAAGGCGCTCACCATGGAAAAATGATTTTGGGATCGCTCGATTTATTGCTAGGGAGGGATAAATTATGAATACTAATTTAAGATTGATTAAAAATGGTTCACTGGCGGCAGCACTGGTGGGAATTCTAACTCCTTTGCCAGCACTGGCTGCGGATGCGCCAGCTGTTAATACCGGTGATACGGCCTGGATAATGATAGCTACGGCTTTAGTCATGATTATGACTCCAGGGTTGGCACTATTTTACGGGGGCATGGTCCGCAAAAAGAACGTTTTGAGTATTCTCATGCAGTGTTTTACGGTTATAGCCCTGGTATCAGTACAGTGGGTGCTTCTGGGCTACACTCTGTCCTTTGGACCGGATGTTAAAGGCATTATCGGGGGGCTTGATTTCTGGGGCATGAGTGGAGTGGGCCTGGAGCCCAGCGCCACATATGCAACAAGCATTCCTCATACAGTCTTTATAATGTTCCAGGGTATGTTTGCCATTATCACGGCCGGTTTAATCACCGGTGCTTTTGCGGAGCGCATGAAATTTTCAGTTTTCGTAATTTTCACCCTGTTATGGACCACCCTGGTTTATGATCCACTGGCCCACTGGGTCTGGGGCGGAGGTTTCCTGGCGAAACTGGGTGCGCTTGATTTCGCAGGAGGTACGGTGGTTCACATCAGTTCAGGTGTATCCGGTCTGGTTGCCGCTTTGATACTCGGCAAGCGCTTTAGCAAGGACCGGGAGGCGATTCTACCGCACAACCTTCCGATGACGGTAACCGGAGCCGCTTTGCTCTGGTTCGGGTGGTTCGGTTTCAACGCCGGCAGTGCTCTAGCAGCCAACGGGTTGGCGGGTATGGCCTTCCTGGTAACTAACACCGCCGCCGCATCCGGAGCCATTTCCTGGGTTCTGGCGGAATGGCTGGATCACGGTAAACCGACCATATTTGGCGCGGTTTCAGGCGCTGTTGCCGGGTTGGTAGCAGTTACTCCGGCATCAGGATATGTTACTCCTCTGGCCTCCATAATTATCGGCCTGCTGGTAGGTCCAATCTGCTACCTGGCTGTCAGCCGGGTCAAAGAAAAGCTGGGCTACGACGATGCTCTGGACGCTTTCGGAATCCATGGCGTAGGTGGAACTATAGGGGCGCTGGCAACCGGTCTGTTTGCCACTACTGTTATCAATTCAGCTGCTGCCAACGGGCTGTTTTACGGCAACCCGCACCAACTCTGGGTGCAGTTCGTATCAGTTCTGGTAAGCTGGGCTTATGCCGGATTGATGACCTTCCTGATTCTCAAGGGAATCTCTCTGGTAACGTCTCTCCGGGTTAAAAAGGAAGAAGAAGAGATTGGACTTGACGCAGCCCTGCACGGAGAGGACGCCTATGGCTATTCGGAAATGGGGGTTGAAGGAACCGGTGTCATGGGATAGACATAATATATTCCGGGCGGATCTGCTGAACCAACGGCAGATCCGCTTTTTTATGCTCCATAAGCTTAAGCAGTAGCTTTTACAGCATATTTACCTTCTTGATACAAATCATTAATAAAGCCATCCCGGGTTGTTTACATTACAATGTTACGATGATCACAGAACATAATTTCCTTGGAGTAAAAATATACACTTGAGGTATAAAAGGTGACCTGCTATGAATAAAAGAAGGTACAGAATAGCTGAAAAATATATTGAAAAAGGGTTGATGATATGTGCTGCCGTATTTATTATTGCCATCATTATTATCAGCCTGTTTATATTTGCCCGGGGAATTCCTTTAGTAACCAAGGTAGGCCTAGGAGAATTCTTATTTAACCTGAACTGGCTTCCCACCCGTGGAAGTTTCGGCATAGGAGCGATGTTCATAGGAACCCTGGCCGTGACTTTGACCGCACTGCTCTGGGCGGTTCCGATTGGCCTTATGACCGCCATATTTATGGCCGAAATCGCCCCCCGCAAAGCGGGGCAGGTAATGGCGGAATTGATCAACCTGCTGGCGGGCATCCCATCGGTGGTATATGGCTTTTTCGGTTTGATAGTGATTGTTCCATATATACGGGAGCACCTGGGCGGAAATGGACTGAGCATTCTGGCCGGGGCCATCATCCTGGGGATCATGATCCTGCCCACCATAATAAATATATCCCGCGATGCTATTCTGGCCGTGCCCGAGGACTACAAGATAAACTCCCTGGCTCTGGGAGCCAGCCACCACCAGACCATCGGAAGAGTTGTTTTACCGGCGGCCCGCTCCGGTATTATTACCGCTATCGTACTAGGTATGGGGAGGGCGGTAGGCGAGACCATGGCGGTGGTAATGGTTACGGGTAATTCAACCATAATTCCCGACAGTATTCTGGGCCCGGTGCGAACCATGACCAGCAACATAGTTTTGGAAATGGGTTATGCCACCGGGGATCATCAGGCGGCTCTCTTTGCCACCGGGGTAGTTCTGTTTATTTTTATCGTTATATTGAACCTGTCAGTAAACATCGCCCGGAACAGGGGGGCTTGAATGTATGTATAATGATATCGAAGAAAAGGGATTAACGGCATTGTACTGGCTTGCCGCTTCGTTAATAGTGATAATTCTTCTGGCGGTCATAGGCTACATCTTTATGAGAGGCATCGGAGTATTTAACCTCGATTTTATCTTAAGCAAGCCCGGAGCGGGCGGAAAAACCGGGGGCATACTAACCCCGATGTTGGGGACCCTGTACACAACCGCCGGGGCCTTGCTGACTGCGATTCCTATTGGCATTGGAACCGCTATCTACCTGGAGGAATACGCCCACCGGCGCAATGTTTTTGCCTATATCGTAAACCTGACCTCCGAGACTCTGGCAGGTATTCCCTCTATCGTATATGGTCTGTTCGGTTTTGTTTTCTTTGTCCTGTACCTGGACCTGGGCTGGTCAATAATCTCCGGCAGTTTGACCCTGGCCATTATGATCCTGCCCACCATAACCAGAACGGCGCAGGAAGCCATTCTGGCCGTACCCCGCGAATACCGGGAAAACAGCCTGGCTCTGGGCGCCAGCCGCTGGCAGACCGTCAGTAAAATCGTAATACCGTCCGCCATCCCCGGCATTATGACCGGAATAATTTTGTCAATCGGCCGCGCGGTGGGGGAGACGGCAGCTCTTATTCTTACCGCAGGAAGTTCTCTGGGTATGCCGGGAAGCCTGGCTGACCCGGCCCGAACCCTGTCAGTGCACCTATATATTTTGGCCATGGAGGGAATCTCCATGCCCCGCGCCTTTGGAACGGCCCTGGCAATCGTAATTATGATCTTGATGATAAACTACCTGGCCGGTTGGAGCATGCGCAGACTATCTCGAAGCGGTCGATTTGAATGAGGTGATTTTATGAATACAATAAAAATGGTGGCTGAGAACATAAACGTTTTTTACAAGGAATTTCAAGCCTTGCATGACATCAACATGGACATTCAAAAGAATCTGGTGACTGCCCTGATCGGCCCCTCCGGATGTGGAAAATCCACTTTTCTTCGCACCCTCAACCGGTTGAACGAACTCATCGAAGGCACGGTTATCAAAGGTCAAGTATATTTGGATGAAAGGCCCATTTACGGCAAGACCCAGGATGTTATCGCTCTGCGCCGGGATGTCGGCATGGTGTTTCAGAAGCCTTCGGCTTTTCCCATGTCCATATATGACAACGTAGCCTATGGTCCCCGGGTGCACGGGATGAAAAACAAGGCCAACCTGGATGATGTGGTCGAAAAAAGCCTCAAGGCAGCCAACCTGTGGGATGAGGTGCATGACCGCCTGAAATCTCCGGCCAACCGACTCTCCGGGGGACAGCAGCAGCGGCTGGTTATAGCCCGGGTTCTGGCGGTGGATCCAGAAGTGATACTTATGGATGAGCCGGCTTCGGCTCTTGATCCGATATCCACCGCTAAATTAGAAGAACTTATAAGGGAATTGAAACAGCGCTACACCATAGTGATCGTCACCCATAACATGCAGCAGGCGGCACGGATCTCCGACTTCACAGGTTTTTTTCTAAATGGCTACCTGGTGGAGTTTAACCGCACCGAAGAAATATTTATCAATCCCGCTGACAAGAGAACCGAAGATTATATAACCGGCCGTTTTGGCTAATAGGAGGAGCGATATGGAAAAGGACACCAACACCGCTTGGGAGCTGGGTAAAATCAAAGAAGAGGTTTTAAAGATGGGACGCCTCCTGGAGGAGCAGGTTTACAAATCGGTGAAAGCACTGGCAGAAAAAAACCAGGATCTTGCCAATGAGGTAATTAAAAATGACGATATCGTCAACCAGATGGAATTGGCTATCGAAAGAAAGTGTTTGAATGTCCTGGCTCTTCATCAGCCTATGGCCAAAGACCTGCGCCTCATAGCGACCATACTCCGGATCATTGTTGATATTGAGCGAATGGCTGATCACTGCGAGGATATCGCCCGCACCACTATTGACCTGTATGATCAGCCTTATATAAAGAAGCTTATTGACATCCCCCGCATGGGAGGGGTGGCCCAGCAGATGGTTGAGCTGGCGATGAACGCCCTGATCAATGATGACACCAGCCTGGCCATGAGCATAATACCTCTGGAACAGGAGATGGATGGTTTATATAATCAGATCTTTCGAGAACTCCTTTCCTATATGATGCAGGACCCGAAAACCATCCCCCAGGCCACCAGGCTTCTGCTGGTTGCGGGAAACCTCGAACGTGTAGGTGATCATGCTACCAACATGGCCGAAATGGTTGTTTACATGGTGGAAGGTAAACGCATCGATATAAACCGGGCCGCTCGCGCCCAGAATTAACTTCCGGGGACACGGGGACACAAGGGGGCGTTTTTGCTGGGGACACAGTGACACAGCAAAAACATCCCCTTGTGTCCCCGTGTTGCACTTTCATTTATTGACGCCAAGCTAAAAACCTCCTGTCGTATATTTTTCTTGACGTTTGCATTAAACTAGAAGTTTTTACCAAGAATATGGTAATAAGTAAATTTTCCTAAATATCGGAGGTTATTTTTTTTTACTCAAATTTGACACCGTTTCTGACACCGCTTTTCTTATGAAAGTCAAATTGGATGCCGCAAACCAGCAATAATTAGAGAATGCTATTCATTGATTTGCATTATTGATATAAACTAGAAGGAAATATCCAGAAAAAAGCTGAATATTATACCAATCGACAAGGAGTGATTTTATGAAAGCACGCGTCCTCATCCTGGTCGAAAACACCTCGCCTACACCCGGAATAGTTGGCGAATATGGATTTTCAGCCCTTTTGGAGATAGACGGTCGCTGTTTGCTATTTGACACTGGAAATGCCGGAGCAATTTTTGAAAATGCCCGGCAATTGCATGTGGATTTAAATGCGGTTGAGGCAGTCATCCTCAGTCATGGACATTTTGATCACAGTGGGGCTTTGCAGAAATATCTTCAACTCTACGGGCCTAAAAAGGTATATGTACACTCTGGCGCCTTTGCAAGGAGGCCCCGGAAAACCAGGCATGGTTACGAGGAAATCGGCTGCCCCTGCAGTGAGGAGGACTTAATCAAAGCAGGCGCACAGTTTGAATTTGTAGACAGTTTTACCGAGATACTGCCCGGTATATTTATAAGCGGCTCCATACCACGTCATACTGATTATGAAGATGTGGGAGGATTTGGCACTTTTAAGATCGAAATCGACGGTCAGATCAAGGATGATCCGATTGAAGACGACATGGCATTGTATATCAGCCACCCGCGCGGAACCATAATTTTAAGCGGCTGCGCCCATGCCGGAGTGATAAACACCATCAATTACGCGCGTGAAAAGCTTGATCCCCGGGTGCTGGCTTATATTGGAGGAACCCATCTGATGGGCGCCGCTCCTGGTCGGCTGCAAAAGACGGCCGAAGCCCTTAAAGAGATAAAAGTGGAAAAACTTATCGTCGCGCATTGCACCGGCTTTGACGCGGCAGCCTATCTTCGCCAGGAACTGGGTGAGAGCCTGGTTAAAGGTGAAGCAGGCATGAATTTCATCTTTGAATAAATGGGAGGGCCGTTGCTTGAACATCAATAAATATCGCTTGCGACCCGGTCAACTGAGGAAAATATGCCAGCCTTCAATGTTCAAATTTGCCAGCACAGATGAATTGAAACCTTTAAAAAGGATCATCGGCCAGGAAAGGGCGGTGCGTTCTCTCGATTTCGGGCTGGATATGGAAATACCCGGCTATAATATCTATTTATCAGGCCCGCTGGGAACCGGCAAAACCACCCTGGCCAAAAATTTGCTCGATGAAAAAGCGGCCGGCAAACCTGTTCCACCTGATTGGTGCTATGTCTACAACTTTGCTTTTCCCGACAGCCCCAGGAAACTCATGCTGCCCCCCGGAAAAGGACGCGAATTCGCCCGGGATATGACCATCCAGGTGGAGAAGATGATCAAGAGTATTGTCAAAGCCCTGGAAGGAGAGGATTTCGAGAACAAGAAATCCCGCATCCTGACCACCTTTTCGGAAGAAACCAGCGCCATGTATCTGGCCCTGGAAGAAGAAGCCCGTGCCAATGGATTTACCATATCCCATAGCCAGACCGGGGTCAGCAGCGTTCCTCTCAAGGACGGGGAAGTCTTGAGTCAGGAAGACTACATGGCCATGAGCGAGGAAGAAAGGCAGGATTTACAGCGCCGCAGCTTCCTGGTGCAGGAGAGACTGAATGAAGCTTTCCGCATGTATAAGGAGATGGAAAGGGGAACCAAGTTCAGGATCAAAGCCCTGGAACAGGAAACCATCCGTTCGGTAGCCAGCAGCTTCCTATCCCATCTTTTTGAAAAATATCGCCTCTTTGAAGAAATCGTAAAACATCTGGAGGCCATGCAGCAAGACCTGCTTGATAACAGCGAATTATTTGTCAAACAGGATGAAAACCCGGCCACTGGTTTTTTCCGCAGCTTCAGCCGCCGCAACGCACTGCGCCGTTATCAAGTTAATCTATTTGTGGACAATTCTCATCTGCAGCAGGCCCCGGTGGTCTTTGAAAACAATCCCACCTACTCCAATCTCTTCGGGCAGGTAGAATATGAAGGTGAATTTGGCGTACTGGCTACAGATTTCAGCAAGATAAAAGCGGGGTCGATTCATAAGGCCAACGGTGGATACCTGGTCTTGAATGTGCTAGACGTTTTGAGGAATTACTATGCTTGGGACACCCTCAAAAGAGTCTTGAAGACCCGGGAAGCCAGGGTGGAAAGCGTAAGCCGCATGTACGGGATAAGCAATTCTGAAACCTTACAGCCTGAGCCCATTCCCATTGACATAAAGATAATCATGGTAGGCGAGGCCCTCTATTATTACCTGCTTTATTCAATGGACGAAGATTTCCCCAAAATATTTAAATTGAGGGCTGATTTCGATGCCCAAATGCCGCGCACCCGGAAGAGTATGACCGAATATGCCCGGTTTATCGCTTCGGTTTGCGAACATCATAAACTGCGCCACCTTACTCCGGAAGCAGTGGCCCAGCTTATCGAATACGGCAGCCGCATGGCCGGGGACCAGGAGAAGCTCTCCACCCAGTTCAATAAACTGCTGGAGTTGATCTGTGAAGCCAACAACCTGGCTGCTCGGAAACAGACGCCTCTGGTGGAAGCTGAACAGATCAAGCAAGCACTCAAGGAAAAGCGCTATCGCGAGTCTCTTTATGAAGAGAAGCTTCAGGAATACATCAACCGCGACATTTTAATGATCAATACGACCGGTTTTAAGATTGGGGAACTCAATGGACTGGCCGTATACGAAATGGGTGGTTATTCTTTTGGCAAACCGGTTCGGATAACCGCCAAAGCCTTTATGGGTGAAAAGGGACTTACCAACATTGAACGCGAGATACAATTGAGCGGTAGTATACATAGCAAGGGGGTTCTGACTCTGTCAGGTTACCTGGGAGCGCAATACGCTCAGGATAAACCCCTGTCACTTTCAGCCAGCCTGACCTTCGAACAGAGCTATTCGGGTGTAGAGGGCGACAGCGCTTCAAGCGCGGAGCTCTACGCACTGCTATCCGCTATATCAGGTGTAGGACTTGACCAGGGCATCGCCGTAACCGGATCGGTTAATCAGAATGGTGAAGTTCAGGCGGTGGGCGGAGTCAATCAAAAGATTGAAGGATTTTTTGAAGTCTGTCGTCACCGCGGCCTTAACGGTAAACAGGGAGTCATTATCCCCAGGCAAAACGTATCCCAGTTAATGCTCGATGAGGAGGTTGTGTCGGCTATCCTGGCCAAACAGTTCAACGTCTGGGCGGTCGATCACATCGATCAGGGCATAGAAATTCTAAGCGGCAAAGAGGCTGGTAAAAGGGGTAAGGACGGACGTTTTCCCGCCGGCAGCATGCACTATTTGGTGGACAAGAAATTAGAGGAATGGAACAAACTGGGCAGGAGGCGACCGGATGAAAAGACCGGGGATCACCGCATCATTAAGCGGGTTGTAAGGAGGAGGGAGCATTGAGAAAAATAAGCTTGGTAGCTGTCTCATTGATGACAGCAGCACTTCTGACGACAGGCTGTAATGTAAACTACAAACAGCTTTTTAGCGTAGATAAAAAAGCCGAGGAAAAACTGATCAGAGCCGAAATACATTTCGGCGAAAACGAAAAGGTAGTGGGGTACATTAAGAGTCTGGGAGTAGAAGAAAACGCCAAGGTGTATGTGGGCGGAGCCTCGTTAAACTACATCTATGACCAGCAGGGCAATATTGTAGGGTCCTATAATTATATGCGTGTCGAATACATAAATATTTTGCCTGAAGAGCAAAGGTAATTACCATATTAGTGTAGAATTGTTATGGGGATATCAACAAGAGGAGGATTTACCGTGAAGCTTCTGGAGAGTTACGAGTTATTTGCGCGAAAAATATCAGTTCGGATGCGGCTAATCATCACCTTTACCCTGCTGCTGGCTGCAGTCACTGGTTTCATGGGGTACTACGCGACCTCGGTAATGTCCAGCAAAATCCAAACAACCGCTGAACAATCACTGCAGGCCCAATTGGCCTTGACCAAAGCGATAATTGACTTGAACTATCCTGGCAGCTGGAAGGTTGTAGATGGGAAGCTTCGCAAGGGAGACGTAACAATTGACGATAACTTCACGGTGGTTGACTCGATCGGTAAAATGACCAGTAGCAATGTAACTATTTTCCGCGGCGATACCCGGATATCCACCAATGTTATGAAAGACAACAATCGGGCGGTTGGAACTCAGGCGGCGGCCGAAGTTATTCAGACTGTTTTGAAAGACGGAAAATCATTTGTAAGCCGGGTGCAAGTTGCCAATGTCGACAACTACACCTGCTATGAACCGATAAAAGATGAAGCCGGTAAAATCGTGGGCATGGTGTTTGTAGGTGTTCCGTGCGCCCCCTACGACATATTGGTAAGCAACTTCCGGACCAGTATGTATGCCTATTCGGGAATAGCGATCGCTTTAGGTTTGTTATTCGCCTTCTTGATAGCCTACACGGTATATAAACCGCTCGGCAGGTTAAATGTCGCAGTTGAAAAAGTAAGTGACGGCGATTTAAGCTACAAGATTCCTCATAAAGCAAAAGACGAGCCAGGCCAGCTGGCTGACAATGTCAATGTCATGATCGATAAAATATCTGGGCTGGTCAGCAAGACCAAAAGCCTTACATCCAATGTCAGCGAGTCAAGTGTCAATCTTGCCAAACGTTGCGAGATGAGCACTGGCTTGATGGAAGACATGACCATGAAAGCTATGGAGATGAGGGAGACCGCGGGGCAGCAAGCCCAGCTAAGCGAGCGCTCCCGGATGGGTATGAGTGAAATGTCGCAGGCCATCAAACAAGTGGCGGGAAGTGCCGAAGAGGTCTTGAATTCCGCCATGACCGCCACCAGTAAGGCCCGGGAAGGCGAGAACCAGATTGAGCGGGCTATTGAGCAGATGAATGTTATCAGTCGAACTGTAAATTCCTCCTCCAAACTAGTGGAGGGCCTGGGCGCCAAGTCTACAGCTATAGGACAAATTGTTGACCTTATTGGCGGCATTGCCAACCAGACCAACCTGCTAGCCTTGAACGCTGCTATAGAAGCAGCTCATGCCGGTGAGCAGGGCAAGGGCTTTGCGGTGGTGGCCGAAGAAGTTCGGAAACTGGCTGAAGAATCAGGAGAAGCCGCTCAACGCATCGCTGATTTGATAAAAGAGATCCAGATGGAAGCCGACCACAGTATAAAAGCCATGCAAGATGGGACCCGCGAGGTTAATCATGGTACCGAAGTTGTTTCCAATGCCGGTCATGCCTTCCGCAAGATAATCGAAGCGATCAGCTTGGTCAGCGAACAGATTCAACAGATGACGGCTGCCAGTGAAGAAATGGCTGCCAGTATGGAATCGGCTGTGCAGTCTATTCAACAGGCCACTTCCAAGGCCGATGACAATTCCAAAGCATCCGCCGCGGTCAGCCAGCTGGCCCAGGAGCAGATGGCCGGAATTGAAGAAGTCACTGCCTCAGTTGAATACCTCAACGGCATAGTTGCCGAGCTTGAGAAAGCCGTGGCCGTATTTAAGATTTAAACCCGCTATCCAACAAAATGATATAATGACGCAAAGCTCATTTTTTAAGCAGTGGGCTTTGCGTTTTTTAATTATAATCAAGGAGAAAAAATGGGAGCTATCATATTAAAAAAGAGCCGGGAAAGAAACGGTCCGGGTTTTGGACTGGGTCTTAAGGAGTTTCATGTCAGTCTGCAGGAGCTTTTGGACCAGATTAATAATCTTATAGAAGCGGGCGGCCTTCCCCGTTTGTGGCCGGAAACCATAGAGCAATGCGCAGGCTGCCACCTCTGCTGCCACGAGCCGCTGCCGGTTACCAGTATTGATCTGTTAAGTATCTGCCGGGCTCTTCAAATAGATTTTATTGATGCTTTTAAATACCTGAACCTGGAAGTAGACGGCAACGTTATTGATATCACCTTGAAAAGGAGAAAGGGCGACTGTATATTTCTGAATAAACAGGGGCGCTGCCGCATATATAATGACCGCCCCTTCTTATGCCAGACTTATATCTGCTGCCACATGCATGAAGGGGTGGAAGAACTGCGCAGTCAGGTGGTCAATCAGGGGATGGATGAACTGGTCCGACTGGCCCTACTGCGATTTAAAAAAGAGGGTAAAATTCTGCCGGTCAGCAGGGGAAATACTAGAAACGTCAGCCTGAACGACTGGCCAGTAAACTGTTTCAGCGGCAAAAGCACCTATGTCGATGTCTTTCTGGAAAATGTATTATCTTCAGATTTAAAGAAAGTTCTGTTAGTATAAGGTTAACAAAGTGAAGTCGGGGAGGTTTTATTATGGATACAGTTGCAGCCCGTTGTTTAATGTGCGGCAAAGGCTACGATGTTCCCGAAGACCACAAGGATTTCAAAAAGCTCAAAGACCAGAACAAAACCGAAGCTGTTTTCATATGCGACTTTTGTAATAACCGGGTCAGGCACGAATCCGAAGAGCAGCATAAGCCCAAGAAGCCGATGTAGGAGGATGAACCCGAGTGATATCCGAGTCGATTATTGCAGGAGGCCGCCAGTTGGCTTCCTTATTCTTTGTCCCGAAAGAGTTCACCCATATCATTATAATATGTCATGGCTTTCGCGGCACCCGGGAAAACGGAGGACGTATATACTCATTTGCCGAACGCCTCAACCGGATAGGGCTGGCCGCAGTCGCCTTCGATTTCAGCGGCAGCGGCCAGAGCAGCGGAGCTTTTGCCGATAACACTCTATCCAGCCAGGCCAGGGATCTGAAACTGGTTATTGAACATTCAGCGAAGCGCTTTTCCCGGCCGATTATACTATTGGGCAGGAGTTTTGGCGGTTCTACCGTTCTGGCCGGAGGTAGCACAGACCCCAGGGTGGCAGCTTTTATCTTTTGGTCGACTCCGGTGCAGCTTGAGCAGACTTTTCGGGGCATGCTGCAAAACGATTACGATCTCCTGCTTAACGGACGGCCAATTACAGCGCAGGATGACGGTGGAACCTTTCAGATTGGTCCCGGCTTGGTAGCCGATTTTAGCCGCCACAACTTTAAAGATTATACATCACGCATTGGCGAAAGGCCGGTCTTGATAGTTCAGGGCGAGTCGGATCAAGTTGTGCCGCTAATAAATGGCCGGTTATTAAAATCCCATCTGCCTAACAGCACTCTTTGGCTGCTTCCAGAAGCCGATCACCGCTTTACCCAACACACCACCTGGCGTGAAGTTGAAACGGTCAAATGGATCGAGCGAGTGGTTTTAAAGCGGGGTGAAGGGGAATAGACTTTTCCAGCGTCGACAGCGCTGCAGTTGTAATCCGCAGCTACGGCATTTACAGCCCCCTGGTGACCTATCTCCTTTTCTTCTTTCAGGCGGCTGTTCCAGTAATACCGTATCCCATAGTTGCCGGAGCGGCCGGTATAGTGTTTGGCCGGTTGGAGGGTTTCTTTCTTGCTTACCTGGGGGCTGTAAGCGGGGCAGTCGCCCTGTTTCTGCTGTCTCGCAGGATTTCCGGGAACCGTATTTCCAATCTTATTATTGAAAAATACCATTTCGATTTTCAGGGGATGGACCAGCACAAGGTATTTGCCGTCTTGCTGGCCGCCCGATTCATGCCGGTAATTCCCACTCCGGTCATCAATATCGGTTCTGCAGTCAGCGGAGTGCCTTTTCTAACCTTTTTTCTTTCTTCCGCGGTAGGAAAAATTCTCTGGGCGGCGGTTTACGTCTGCCTGGGTCAATATTTAATAACATCTCACAATATCAAAGGAACGGCTGCCATTCTCGGTTTGATCATCATTCTGGTAGCCGTTGGTACTGCCTATTTGCGCACAAGGGTTCCCATTCACCGAAGCAATAAAGATTAAAAGGCCTCTTTCAGCGGCTTTGACAAACAAGGGGTCCAATGCTAACATATTGAGTGGTTTGGTAATACCTGCCTGACTCATTTATACAAATCCCAATAAAGGACTTATTTTATGACTAAACATGGATTGCTCAAGATATGCATTCTGTTGACAGTTCTTGGCCTGATTGGTTTTCTGGTCTTGACCGCTTTTACCATGTACAAGCAAAATCATGCGGTGGCGGTGCTGGAATATCACAACTTCGCTCAAGGCCCGGTTGGGATGGATGATCCCTGGACCGTGTCCCAGGATGCTTTTCGAGAACAAATGGCTTATTTAAGTCAGAACTGCCGGGTGATACCCCTAAAGACTTTCTTGCAGGAAGTTGAACAGAATAAAGAGATTTCCGAAAATACCGTAGTCATTACCTTTGACGACGGCTATCGCAGCAATTACCTGCTGGCTTTTCCGGTAATAAAGCAGTATAAGGTGCCGGTTACCATATTTATTGTGGGCGACTATATTGAAAAAGGCCAGGTAGCGGATTATCCGGCCCTGCACTGGAGCGATATGAAAGAGATGGCCGACTCCGGTCTAGTTGATATCGAGTCGCATACCTATGCCTTGCATGAAATGCTCACTAATGCCAGTGGAAATCAGGTTTCCGCCTTGATGAATTATACGACCCCATCAGGAGCCATAGAAACCGAAACCGAGCATTACCAGCGGATCGAAAACGACCTTATTAAATCAAGCCAGTACATAGAAAGCCATCTGGGGATAAAACCCGATATTTTATCCTGGCCGTTTGGCTCCTACGATAAAAAGGCCATTCAAGCGGCTAAAAAAGCTGGCTTCCCTTATATGGTATCGAGGGTGGCCTACAGCAACCCGCTAATCGATGTCGATGAAGCCAACCGCCTGGTGGTTTTTCCGAATATGGATATGAATGCTTTCAAAAATCTGGTTCAGCCTCACAAGGTGACCTATTGGGAGTCTCTTAAGCTGCAGTGGGTGAGAATTAAATTCCACGTTGGTCGCCTGCTTTAAATGGTAATCAATGGCAGGGTATTTACTGGCCGCGGGTAAGCCATATATAATTAGACTATAATTTGATAGTTCATTCCTCTGGTGCCCGAAAGGGGTAAAAGGGAAGCAGGTGCAAGACCTGTGCGGACCCGCCACTGTAAGCGAAGAGCTCCAGGCCAATGAAGCCACTGGGTAAACCGGGAAGGCGGCCTATAAGGAGCGTTTGATTCGCGAGCCAGGAAACCTGCCTGAGGCAATGCGCGTATTGAGAGTGATGGCAAAGTTCTCAAGCTTAACAGCTTGGGGACTTTATTTTTTTAGATCATTAACAAGGAGGAGAATATTATGGAGTTGTTAGAGAAAACCCTGTACAGCATTGGCAAACCGGATCATTTATCAGCTGAAATGGCTTCGATGAGGCTAGACAGCCTCACCAAGCCTCCCGGCAGCCTAGGGGTGCTTGAGAAGATCGCCATAAAGCTGGCGGCTATCCAGTGCAAGCCTTTGCCCGAGCTGTCTCAAAAGGTAGTAATGGTTATGGCCGGCGATCACGGAGTGGTTGAGGAAGGGGTCAGCGCTTTCCCGCAGGAAGTCACTCCCCAAATGGTTTTAAATTTTCTTTACGAAGGAGCCGCCATAAACGTATTGTCTAAACTGGCCGGAGCCAAAGTAGTGGTTACCGATGTGGGGGTTATGGGAGAACCCATCCAGCACGCCAACCTGAAGGTCAGGAAGATCCGCCAGGGCACCAGGAATATGGCCCGGGAAGCAGCCATGACCAGGGAGGAAACGGTGGCTGCCATTAAAGTGGGCATCGAACTGGTAAATGAGGAGATAAAGCAGGGAGCGACCCTCGTCGGCACAGGCGAAATGGGAATCGGCAATACCACTCCGAGCAGCGCCATATTGGCCGCCTTTAGCGGCATGGATGTAGAGCTACTGACCGGAAAAGGAACCGGGGTCAATGAAAACAGCCTGGCAAAGAAAAAACAGGTTATAAAAAAGGCTCTGGAAATAAACCGCCCTGATCCGGGGGATCCCCTGGATGTGCTGGCTAAAGTGGGCGGTTTGGAAATAGCCGCCCTGACCGGAGTTGTCCTGGGCGCCGCTGCCCACAGGATTCCGGTGGTAATTGACGGCTTTATTTCCAGCGCCGCCGCCCTGGTAGCTTACCAATTGAACGAAGACAGTGTCAACTACATGTTTGCTTCTCATCTCTCCCAGGAACCGGGGCACCGGATAATCCTGGAACTGATGGGGCTTTCACCGATGCTGCACCTCGACCTGCGCCTGGGTGAAGGAACCGGCGCGGTTCTGGCTTTCAACCTGTTTGACGCGGCTGTCAAAATAATCCATGAGATGGCCACCTTTGAGGAAGCCGGGGTCAGCAATAAAGATTAGGTTATTTTTTAAAGATAAATTATAATATAAACACTACCCATCACAACAACGTCCACGGATCATACAGGCCAACATTACTGCTAACTTTAAGTTCATATAAAAAAGCGAACGGTCTCCTTTGGGGGTTAAAGGGAAGTGGGTGAAAATCCCAAGCGGTCCCGCCACTGTAACCAGCTACAAACCACATTATATCCACTGGATTTTCCGGGAAGGTATGTGGTGAGGATGATCTGGGAGCCAGGACACTGCCGTCGCTTTGCGAAACACCCCTCGAGGAAGGCCGGTTTTCGCGGTGATGAGCCGCACCAAAGAAGCTTCTACCTTAAGGGAGAGAAGCTTTTTATTTTGCCAGTGCGCAGTAATTTTTCCTATTAAAAGGAGAGGTCGTTATGCAATATCCCCGGCTTATTATGGCCGGTGTGCAGAGCGGTGTAGGTAAGACGACATTGACTCTGGGCACAATAGCAGCTTTGCATCGGCGTGGCCTAAAAGTCCAGCCATTCAAAGTAGGTCCGGATTACATCGATAGCGGCCTGCATTTCTGGGCGGCTGAGCGCCCTTCCTACAATCTTGATACCTGGATGTGCCCGCCGGATATGGTCAGGCAGGTCTTCGCCGCCAATGCTTCGCGAGCAGATGTATCGATCATTGAAGGGGTCATGGGGCTGTTCGATGGAGCCCGGGTAGGCGACATACAGGGGAGCAGCGCCGATATTGCATTGTTATTGGATGCACCGGTCATCCTGGTGGTCAACGTGGAAGCAATGGCCGGGAGCGCTATAGCGCTGGTCAAAGGCTATCGCGATTATCATCCCCGGGTAAAACTGGGCGGGGTGATCCTCAACCGGGCGTCTGCTTATCACCGCACTTATATTCAGCCGGCTATGGAACAAGAACTGGGCATCCCGGTTCTGGGCTGTTTTGAACCCAATGAAGAGCTCCATATGCCGGAGCGCCACCTGGGGCTGCTGCCGGCTGATGAAAACCGGGAATTGGCAAACCTCATACAGAAAATGGCCGACATGGTCGAAAAGCATCTCGACCTGGACCGGCTGCTTAAAATCGCTCAAACGGCACCTGAAATAGAAGTAGCTGCTGCAAAGAATATGGAGAAAAGCCTGGTTCGCCTGGGCGTTGCTCGCGATAAAGCATTCAGTTTTTACTACCAGGACAGCCTTGATTTTCTCGAAGAAAAAGGCGTCCGGCTAGTCTTTTTCAGCCCCATGGAGGATAAAGCTCTGCCCGCTGTGGATGGCCTGTATTTCGGCGGTGGATTCCCGGAAATGTTCATCGAACATTTAAACAGCAATGAATCAATGATAAGTTCCATTACCAGGGCCCACCGGAATGGTATGCCCATATACGCAGAATGCGGAGGATATATGTACCTCTGCCGCGAACTTGAGGATTGGTCAGGCCGGGTCTGGAACGGAGCCGGTTTGGTTCCCGCCCGGGTTAAGATGACTCGTAATCTCCAGGCTCTGGGTTATATTGAAGCCCGGGCTCTTACCGATTCCCCAATGGCGGCGACCGGCGAAATACTACGCGGTCACGAGTTTCATTATTCGCGCATAGAAATTATGGATAACGGCCCCAACGCCTTTGCCTTTTACGGAGGGTTGAATACGGACCACCGTCAAGAAGGCTACGCTAACGGAAACCTGATCGCTTCTTATTTACACATTCAAATGCGTTCCCATCCGGAAGCGGTAGAGCGCTTTATGAAATCCTGCCACAGCTACCGCTTAATGAAGGAGCAGGATACTCACCAGACCACAGAGGCAAGAGCCGACCAAGACGAATAGATTGCGAGGTGTTTAAGCTATGCCAATTGGGGTAGTCATCATTACCCATGGCAGCAAAAGGAAAGAAGCCAACGATGAAATCCGTTTACTGGTTAAAATGATTCAGGAGCGTGATCCGACCAACCTTTACCAGACGGCCTTCCTGCAATTCGAACAGCCCGCTCTGGGCGCAGCGGTGGATCAACTTCTGTCAAACGGAGTACAAACGATGGTCGTCATGCCGTATTTCCTGGTCACCGGCAATCACTTGAGTATTGATATTATGGGTTTAATTAAAGATGAACAGGAAAAGCATCCCGATATAAAGTTCCTGGTTGCCCGGCATCTGGGCATACATCCCGGTCTGGTAGATATCGTATTGGATCGTATCTCGGAGTGTATTTAATCAAAGGGGTTTAGATATGGCCAGAGTTATCATGGTTTTGGGAGGCAGTAGCAGCGGCAAAAGCGAATATGCCGAAGAAATAACCGCGTCTCTGGAAGCGCAGCTCGGCGGTCCGGTTTACTACCTGGCCACCGCCCGGGTAATCGATGAAGAGTTGGCCGGTCGAGTTGAGCGTCACCGCTTGAGAAGGCCTTTTTCCTGGAGCACTATCGAAGAACCCCTGAACCTGGCAGCAGTGCTGCCCAGCCTGGAACCTCAACCATTGATATGCCTGGTGGACGGAGTGGGCACCTGGATAAGCAATATTTTAATTGAAAGCCTGGAGCCTGATAAGGCCTGGGATGCCAGGGCAGAGCTTGACTGCCTTCAAAAAATATACGACTTTATTGAAGCCTTAAAAGAAATCGACGGCGCAATTGTCATAGTAGCCGATGAAGTGGGGTGGGACCTGCTCCCAGTTTATAAACTGGGCAGGGTGTTCATGGAATTAAACGGCCTTGCCAATCAAATCCTAGCCGAAGCCAGCACTGATCTGGTTTTTGTCACTTCGGGAACTCCGGTATTTGTGAAAGGCGGGATATCAGCATGAGAAAAACCCGGTGTATAATGCTGCAGGGGACTTCGTCACATGTGGGCAAGAGCCTGTTGTGCACCGCTTTATGCCGCATATTTTACCAGGATGGATACCGCACCGCGCCCTTTAAAGCTCAAAACATGGCCTTGAATTCCACAGTCACCCCGGATGGGGGCGAGATCGGCAGGGCTCAAGGCGTCCAGGCGGAAGCCGCCGGGGTGTCGGCCAGCGTCTTAATGAACCCCATATTGCTAAAACCCAAACAGGACATGCAGAGCCAGGTGGTGGTTCTGGGCAGCCCGGTAGCCGATATGTCGGCCCGGGATTACCGGAGTGATTTCCTGCCCGGGGCGGTTTCCCTGGTGCAGGACTGCATAGAGCGATTAAAAAAGCAATATGAAGTCCTGATCATAGAAGGCGCGGGAAGCCCGGCCGAAGTGAACCTGAAAGACCGGGATATAGTCAATATGAAAACCGCCAGGCTGGCAGAATCTCCGGTGCTCCTGGTTGCCGACATAGACCGGGGCGGCGTTTTCGCTTCCCTGATAGGAACCCTGGAACTGCTCGATGCGGATGAAAGGGAACTGGTCAAAGGATTCATCGTCAACAAATTCCGGGGAGATCTGGAACTCCTTAAGCCCGGCCTAGATTTCCTGACCGAGAAAACAGGCATCCCCGTATTGGGCGTCGTACCTTATCTCCATGACCACGGAATCGACGAGGAAGATTCCGTATCCCTGGCCGGCCATAAGTTCTGGGGGGAGGCTGACGCGCCCATCCAGATAGCGGTCTTGCAGCTGCCGCGCATATCGAATTTTACCGATATCGATGCGTTTATTGGCCTGCCCGATACCCGGATTCGCTATATAAAAAAGGGCGAAGCGATTGGAAAAGTCGATATGTTGATTATTCCCGGAACCAAGAACTCCATTTTGGACCTGCTTTACATAAAAGACGAGGGATATGAACGGGAGATCTTAAAACTGGCCCAAGAAGGAGCAATTATAGCGGGGATATGCGGAGGATACCAGATGTTGGGTGAAAAGCTGTTCGACCCGCTGGAGACCGAAGCGGGAGTTGGCTCGCTGGACGGGCTTGGCCTCCTGCCGGTTACAACTACTTTTGAAAACCAGAAGAGCACCCACCAGGTGGAAGGGGAAATCCTTGAGCAAGAAGGCTTTTGGAAAAGCATTCAAGGCCAATCAGTGTCCGGCTACGAAATCCACATGGGCCGATCCGAGGTGCGGCAGGATGCCGACCATTTAATAGTGATTAAATCTCGTTCAAACCAGCCGGAAACAGTGATGGATGGAGCGGCAGCACCTGGTGGACGGGTTTTTGGGACCTACCTGCATGGAATATTCGATAATCCAAACCTTATGCTGGCTCTAGTCAATGACCTGCGCCAGGCTAAAAATCTGCCGGTTTTGAACGAGGAGGATCTGCCCCTTTACCATAAACAGCATAAATATGATATCCTGGCTCAGACGGTTCGAGAGTCTTTAAATATGAACCACCTTTATCAAATTATGGGGCTGTAAGGAGATTTATATGGAATGGATTATTCTGGCCGGAGTAGGACTGGATATAGTCCTGGGAGATCCACGCTGGATGCCCCATCCGGTAGTAGCTATAGGCAGGCTTGTCCAAAAAGGCGAAAAGCTTATCCACCGTTTGGCTAAAAGCTCCCGGGGACTGAGGCTGGGAGGATTGCTTCTTTCCCTGGTAATCGTTCTGGGCTGCTATGGCTTCTTCTGGGCTTTGCTCAAGGGCGCTTTTTATATAAATAATTACCTGGGCTGGGCTTTGAGCATCCTTATAATGAGCCAGGCCCTGGCTATAAACAGCCTCTACAAACACGCCCGTTCGGTTTCCATACCTTTAAAGCAAGGCCAGCTGGAGGAAGCCCGGGCGGCCCTTAGTATGATCGTGGGCCGGGATACGGCTGGTCTGGATGAAAAGGAAATCGTTCGAGGAACGGTGGAGACAGTGGCGGAAAACACGGTGGACGGGATTATCGCCCCCTTGTTTTATGGATTCATCGGAGGGCCTCCCCTGGCCATGGCTTACAAAGCCGTAAACACACTGGACTCGATGATAGGATACAAAAACGAAAAGTATCTGTACCTGGGATGGGCGGGAGCCCGTTTGGATGACCTGGCCAATTTTATTCCAGCCCGGTTGAGTGCCTTATTGTTCCTGCTCCTGGCTCCTTTTACACCTGGGGGGGTAAGTGGGGTATGGCTGACCGTCTGGCGGGATTCATCCCGGCACCCCAGCCCCAACAGCGGCATTCCGGAAGCAGCTACGGCCGGCGCCCTGCGGGTTCAACTGGGCGGCTGCAATTACTATGGCGGAGTTCGATCGGAGCGGCCCCTTATAGGTCAGCCGCTCATCATCTTAAGGCAGCAGCATATCGGGCAGAGTCTCTTCCTGATGATAGCGGTATCAATGTTGGGAACCGCTTTAGGGGTTTTGATATACAGATTACTAGAATCGAGGTGCATCATAACATGATCCAGATCTATACCGGTGACGGAAAAGGCAAGACCACTGCCGCCCTGGGCCTGGCCCTGCGCTCCGCGGGGCACGGATTCAAGGTTAGAATAATTCAGTTTATGAAAGGCAGCACCTATAGCGGTGAGCTGCTCTCGCTCTCCAAACTGGGGGTTGAAGTTTACCAGTTTGGGCGTACCTGCCCGCACGCGGCAGTGATAAAGAACGGATTCATGCAATGCCAGAAATGCAACGAGTGCTGGATTGGCAAGAAAGAAATCAATGATCTGGATCGGCATAAAATCAATCTGGCCTGGCAGTTGGCGAAAGAAACCCTGAACAAGGATTATCAACTGCTTATCCTGGATGAAATAATGAATGCTATCAAGTATAATCTCGTTTCACTTCAGGATGTGCTTGCTTTTACCCGGGGGCTTCCGGAAGGGATGGAACTGGTCTTGACCGGGCGCGATGCGCCCCGGGAGCTTATCGAAAGAGCTCATTTAGTCAGCGAAATGAAAAAGATAAAGCATCCCTATGACTTTGGGTTAGACTCCCGCCGGGGGATAGAATATTGAATCCTTAGGGAGGGGCTTTAAATGAATGCTTTGCGCCTTGCGATCAGCTTTTTAACCATTTTCCCGGTCTACCAGAAGGTGGCAGACGAAAAAAAGATGGCGGCTTCGCTGTATTGCTACCCTCTGGTCGGGTTTTTGCTAGGCTCCTTGCTGGTTCTGACCTCATATGCGGGGATGCGTCTTTCGCTCACTGGGGCTGGCGACGTATTGATCATAGTTTTATGGATAATTCTCACCGGCGGGCTGCATCTTGACGGCCTCATGGACAGCGCTGACGGTTTGTTTAGTGGCCGAGACCGGGAGCGCAAGTTGGAGATCATGAAGGACAGCCGGGTTGGGGCTATGGGGGTCATAGTCCTGGCTGCCTTGCTTATGCTTAAAATTTCCTTTCTGGGTTTACTTCCATATCCCCTAAAGTACTGGGTCTTACTCCTGGCCCCAGCGGTGGGACGGAGCATGATGCTGCTGCCTATTGCCTATTACCCTTACGCCAGGCAGGGACCAGGTTTGGGCAGGGCTTTCGGGAACCAGGCCAGCCGTGCGGCATTCCCGATTGCCTTACTTCTTTTGGCCATTGCGGCCTACATCGGGAGCAGCCGCTTTTTGCTTCTGGCAGGAGTTGCGATTACCGTTTTTATATCATTGGGGGCTGCTTATTTGATTTCAAGATCCCTGGGTGGTCATACCGGGGACACCTACGGAGCGCTTTGCGAGTTTTCTGAAGCCGTTTTCCTGATTGTCATGGGGATAGGCCTTCATTTTTAAAAGGGCGGAGAATGCTATGTCGGGTCATCAAAAATCACTTGAGCATGGTGGGAATGTATGGAATGCCAGCCAAGAGTGGGGGATAGCACTGGAATCGCTCCTCGATTTCAGCGCCAATATAAACCCATTGGGGCCTTCACCGCTGGCCGTAAAAGCGATTGAAAAACATATGCCCCTGATCTGCCATTATCCCGAACCCGGAGCAAAGAGTCTGAAAAAAGAACTGGCCGGCAGGTTGGGTGTTGACAAAGAGCAGCTGGTTTTGGGTAATGGCGGTTCAGAGCTCATCTATCTAATGGCTCGTATGTTTTATAAAGGAAGGATTCTGCTGCTTGCTCCTTGTTTCTCCGAATACGGAAAGGGTCTTATCAATGCACGGATAGATTATTTCTATCTTGAAGAGCAAGAATCTTTCGGACTCCAGGTCGAATCCTTTTGCTCTCGTATCGAGCGCAATGACCTGATCTTCATAGGCAATCCCAACAACCCTACCGGCAATCTTTTTGAACCGGCCGGTTTGGATGAGATAGTGAAACAGGCAGCCCGCCAGGATGCCGTGGTGGTCATTGACGAAGCCTTCTTGGACTTTACTGGTGAGCCATTAAAATCACTGAGGGACCGGGTTTTATTACACTCCAATTTGATAATAGTTGGCTCATTGACTAAAATTTTTGCCATTCCGGGATTGCGTTTGGGATACGCTGTGGCCGCTCCAGGTACCGCTGCCACCATGGAAAGCCTTCTGCCTTCATGGCGGATCAATTCGCTGGCTTTGGCTGCGGCCCGGGCTTCACTCTCTGATCAGAAATATATTAAGGAAACCGTGGCTACGGTAAGAAAGGAGAGGAAGTTCCTGGAACAGCAAATGGCGGTTCTCGGTTTTACCGTTTACCCTGCCGCGGCGAACTTTCTGCTTCTTAAGGCCGATGAGGGTAAGGGGTTTACGGCCGGGAAGCTTCAGCAACTACTTGGCCCCAGGGGTATATTGATTCGCCTTTGCGACAACTTCGTAAATCTTACTCCCTATCATTTGCGCATAGCCGTGAAAACCCATTCGGAAAATATGAGACTATTAGAAGCCCTGAAGGAGGTCTTTGCTTGATTATCATAATGGTCCGCCACGGCCAGACGGACTGGAACTTTGAAAAGAGGTACCAGGGTCACCAGGATATTCCTTTAAACGAAACCGGAAGGCAGCAGGCCCGGGATCTGGCGTTGATGCTTCTGCATGAGTCCATTGAAGCCATATACAGCAGCGACCTGGTCCGGGCCAGGGAAACCGCTGAGATCATTGCCGCACCACATTCCCTCTCCATTAATCTTGACTCGCGTTTGCGAGAGATGTCTTTCGGGTTATGGGAGGGTCAGACCTTTACCGAGATATTTCGAGATTATCCGAACGAGTTTGATGAATGGTTCAGGCACACCAGTGATTTTGTAGTACCCGGGGGTGAAAGCGTCAACCTCCTGTTGGAGCGCTTTCAGGCCTTCCTAAAGGATGTTTCTTACCGGCACCGGGGCACGGTATTGCTTCTTACCCATGGCGGAGTAATACGCTCATTCCTTTTCAGCATACTTGGCCAGGACCCTAGAGAACTTTGGAAAGACGGTCTGGAGCCCGGTTTCATGGTAAGACTCCGGATTGAAGGAAATGACATACAAGTGATCTCCGAGTGATTTTTAATATGTTGGATGGTATAATGTTTTTAATTGAATAGTGATGAATATACGAAAGGGAAGATGGTGCAAATCCATCACGGTCCCGCCACTGTAATGGGAAGCCGCTTGCAAAAGCCACTGAGCAATTGGGAAGGCGCAAGACGGCGATGAACCTGAGTCAGGAGACCTCTCGTATATCAGAGTTCGTTAAAAATTCACGGTGTATGAATTGGAATTCACTTGCAGGCCTTGTACACCCCATTATAGTACAGGGCTTTTAATTTACCCGTCTTAGCATCGTCTTTTGCCTGCTTGATCTATTATCTGCGGCATACTCCTCATTAAGTTTGCACCCTGAATATTTTATGCGAATCAATACTCTGGTTTCTTCATTATTCATTTAGAGAAGAGATTATGGAGGAGTGAAGAACTTGATGCGAAAAAGACCAGCCCTTATGCTAATGATTGCTCTTTGCCTGTTGGGTTTGATCAGCGGCTGTAGAGGTGGAGCAGGTCCAACGCAGGCCCCGGCGGCTTCAAACAGCAATTCTTTCCCGGTTAAAGTGACTGATGATCGGGGGCGGCAGGTTGCCATCGATGCCAAACCACAGCGCCTGGTGTCACTGGTTCCTGGCTTTACCGAAACCCTTTTTGCCATGGGCCTGGGAGATAAACTGGTCGGTGTCACCACCTACTGCGACTATCCGCCTGAAGCCCAGGCGAAGCCTAAAATTGGTGGATTCTCTAATCCCAGCCTGGAAAAAATCGTAGAAGCTAAACCCGACCTGGTTTTGGCTGCCGGTATGCACAGCCAACTGGTAGAACAACTCGAAGCCATGAATTTTAAGGTCCTGGTTTACAACCCTCATAATATGGATGGTCTAATGGCAACCATCACCTCCATAGGAATTGCCTGCGGAGAGGTTGAGCAAGCCCGGGCTCTAAATGCCAGCCTGATTCAAAGGCTCGATGCAGTAAAGGCCAAACTTGCCGACCTACCTTTCGAAAACCGTCCCCTGGTCTTCTACGAGGTATGGCATGAACCGCTTATGACCATTGGACCCAATACTCTTATCAATGATATTATAAGCCAGGCCGGAGGGCGGTGCCTGACCGCAACTGGTAAGGAAGACTATCCCACGGTTAGTGACGAATTTATTATCGAAAAGAATCCAGACATTATGGTTCACTCTTACGGAACGGGTATGAACAACACTCCTACCCGGGAAGTAATCCTGGGCCGTAAAGGATGGCAGGGAGTGAATTTCGCAAAGAACCAGCGTATAATGGGCGTCGATTCCAATCTCATCACCCGGCCCGGGCCCAGGCTTGTTGATGCTATTGAACAGCTGGCCCGGGGATTTTATCCAGACCGATTCCAATAATATTTGATTTAAGCGATGTGATCATATGTCGGGAGCAAGAAAAATAAATTACCCGTTTACCATGCTGGTTATGGCCATTATCCTGGGAGTTGTAATGCTCCTGGGGGTTGCCCTGGGGGCGGTATGGATAAAGCCTGGTGAAATACTGACCATTCTTTACCTGCACTGGAGCGATCCCGCTGCACTGATGGGGAGCTTCTATACCCATGACCTTATTATATTTACTATCCGCCTACCCCGGGTGCTGATGGCCGTTCTGGTGGGAGCTGGATTGGCGTTGGCAGGAGCGGTTTTCCAGGGGTTGTTCCGCAATCCTATGGCCGATCCCTATGTTATAGGGGTTTCCTCTGGCGCCGCATTAGGTGCGGTTCTTGCCATCCTGGCCCAGCAGATATCAGGATTAAGTCTTACTTACGGGGTTCCTGGATTGGCTTTTCTTATGGCCGTTCTCACTATTGTAATAGTATACCGGTTGGCGCGAAGCGGCGGTAAAGTACCGGTTATGACCCTTCTGCTGGCCGGTATTGCCATTAATTCTCTGCTTTCGGCTCTGGTTTCCCTGTGCATGTATTACAGCGGAAGTCAGATGCACCAGCTGGTCTTCTGGCTTATGGGCGGATTCTCAGGCCGGGGCTGGAATTATATAATAATGTTTTTACCCTATGCTATAATCGGCGCAGTCATTATATGGATATATACCCGGGAGTTAAACGCCATGCTGATGGGGGAAGAACCCGCTCAACACCTGGGCATTGATGTTGAAAAGGTAAAATTCCGCCTGCTGATTGCCGCCGCTCTGCTGACCGGAGCCTGTGTCTCAGTCAGCGGATTGATAGGATTTGTGGGTTTAATAATACCCCACATGGTCCGTCTAATTAGCGGGCCTGATCATCGGGTTCTTTTGCCACTGGTTGTACTAACGGGAGCGGTTTTTATGGTGGCAGCGGATATTGCGGCCCGGGTGTTGATAGCTCCAGAAGAGCTGCCGGTAGGTATCGTTACTGCTATAGTGGGGGCGCCCTTTTTCATCTATCTTTTAAGGCGGCAAAAAAGGGCGTTGTATTGAAAGTTGAGTAATTTACCGCCAACAGAATAGCCCGTTTTATTAAGGAGGGGTGTGCTTGCTGCTCAAGTTATTAGATGTCAGCTGTTCCTACGGCTCCTGGCCCGTGTTAAAAGGCATCAATTTCGCGGTAGGGCAGGGGGAGATAATGGGCATTGTCGGGCCTAACGGTTCCGGAAAATCGACCTTGCTCCGCACCATGAGCAGGGTTCTTCCTCCCCGCCAGGGCACGGTCATGCTTCAAGATCGGGACCTATATAAAATAGAAGCCCGGCAGGTGGCGGGGCAGCTTGCCTTTGTGGCTCAGGAAAGCGGAAATGATTTCCCATTCACGGTGGAAGATACCGTTATGATGGGGCGCATTCCTCATCTAAAACGGTTTCAAAGAGAAGGGCTAAGAGATCAGGAAGTAGTGGATAAAGCGCTCCATCTGACCGATGCTTACCATCTTACCGGGCGCTTGATCACTGAACTGAGCGGTGGGGAAAAGCAGAGGATCATCATAGCCCGGGCTCTAGCCCAGGAACCCCGAGTTTTGTTCCTTGATGAACCCACTTCCTTCCTGGATATTAATTATCAAATTGAGATAATGGAATTGTTGAACAGACTGCGCCGGGATCAGGGCCTGACCGTGATAATGGTGGTGCACGACCTGAATCTGGCTTCCCATTACTGTGACTCCATCCTGGTATTAAAGGAAGGGGCTGTCTATGCGGCTGGACATCCAGCTCAAGTGTTATCGGCAGATCTGATCCAAGAAGTATACGGCTGCCGGGTGCAGGTTGAATATCGCAGTCCTGACGCCCGACCCACTATTGTATTCAACCCCAACCGGAAGCGGTTTTCCCAGGCTGAACCGAGAACGGTTCATGTAGTCGGTGGAGGCGGCTCGTGCGGGCGTCTGTATAATGATTTAAACGATCGGGGATGGAAGGTGTCTACCGGTGTACTAAACATCGGCGATTCCGATTGGCATGATGCAGTGCGCCTGGGCCTTAAAATAGCGGAAACGGCCCCCTTCAGTGATATAAGTCCGGAAAGCGCCGAATACAACCGAAGGCTTATGCAGGAGGCCGATTTTGTAATCCTTCCCGGCATACCATTTGGCTCAGGCAATCTGGCCAACCTGCAAGCGCTTCTGGACCTGGCCAGAGAAGGACGCCGGGTTATTGTAATAGATAACCAGGCCATTGAGGATAGAGACTATACCGGAGGATGTGCGACGAACCTGTAC
This sequence comes from Syntrophomonas sp., assembly GCA_039679855.1. Taxonomy (GTDB): domain Bacteria; phylum Bacillota; class Syntrophomonadia; order Syntrophomonadales; family Syntrophomonadaceae; genus UBA5314. The sequence goes on along the minus strand of JBDKUE010000152.1, from coordinate 2,813 downwards.
AAGAGTCTCTTAAAGCATGCCTACCGCCGGGTATCCGGCGAAAACGCAGCCCTTGACATAATAGAAGGAGAAGCCAATGATGCAGTCCCAAGCTAAACTGATTTTCATAACCGGCGGAGTGCGCAGCGGAAAGAGCAGCTATGCACAGAAAATAGCCGATTCCGCCAGCGGAAAGGTATACTATATTGCCACCTTGATCCCCGGTGATGAGGAAATGCAAACCAGAGTGGCAGAGCATCAGAAACGCCGACCGGATTCCTGGATAACTATTGAGGAAGACTGCAACCCGGCCCGGGTAATAAAAATGTATGATCAATCCGGAGCCGTTTTCCTGATAGACTGTTTGACCATGCTGGTCAATAACTTGATGTTCTCCAGCGAAACGCCGCCAGGCGAGGAAAGCATTCTCAATCAAATTGAGGATCTGGCAGCAACCAGTTCTGCATCCGAGGCCACTGTCATAATCGTCAGCAATGAGGTGGGAGGCGGGATTGTGCCGGCTGATCCACTATCCCGGGCATTTCGCGATGCCCTTGGCCGGGCCAACCAGATTGTCTCACGCAGGGCTGATGAGGTATACCTTTGTGTGGCTGGCCAGGCCCTGGAACTCAAATCAAGAAATGCTTCATCACAAATAAAAGACAAAGAGGGAAAATAATACGGGCAGGGAATTTTAGATGTATATAGATATAAATATAACCTGATAGAAAAGTTGCAGATGTAAATGCAATCTGAAGGAGTGAGTTTAGTGGTAAGGTACACCAGCCTTGAACAGATGGCGCAAAAGTACCACTTTCCCAGCGTCAAACATCCTCAATGTCGTGAAGTAATGCAGCCCGAGTTTGTGGAATATGTGGAAGGAGAAAGCCTGACCTACAAATTTCCGGTCTTAGAGATGTACGCCAATCCCCGCAATTCCATGCAAGGTGGATTTATTGGCGCTGCCTTTGACAACACCTTTGGCGGGCTGGTCTATCTCATGACCGGAAGATTGGAAATGGCTTCAATAGATATGTACGTAAATTTTCACCGTCCCATATTTGTGGGGGATAATTTATACATGAAGGCCATAAAGAAGTCAATGGGTCGAACCGTTGTACATATGCTGGGGGAAGCCTGGGACGGAAAAGAGCACCTGATAGCTACCGCTACCACCAATATCATGCTGCTGGGCAATGACAAGTTTGAAGGACGGAAGTGAGTCATACTGATAAAATCTCAGCCTTTATTGGAATATATCCTCAGATAGTCCATCTTATAACCAGTGATACACTTATATAATGGTTTAGATTGAAAACACGGCATATATCCTGGCTTCTGGCTATAATTACCCTGCGTTTTTGCTAAAACCTTTCGCTTTTGCAAAAGAATTTATTTATCAGTATTTTTATGACAGTGTCCACAGCTGCCTATTAACCTTCCGCTTTTGCGATTAGTAGCATTTCCCTCTCGTTACTCGATACTTCCTAATTATAGGCAACTAGAACCCCCCAATGCAATTTGGCACAGATCTTGCATATTAACAAAAATGAAAGTGAAAGAATTAAAGCTACAGGAGTGATATATGTGAACAGCATGCAGGTAATTGAGCGGTTAGTTAGTTTAAGAAATAATGCCTGTAACAGAGCAATCGAGGAATCAAGAAAAAATACCGAATGTAATATATATGAGATGCGGGTATCGCTCTTAGAAAATGGAATTAATCAGCTTATAATAGAAATGCAAAATAACATCATAGCAGAATATCGCATAAAAAAAACCGAAACCGCCTATGGGTGCCAGGATTGTGAGCATACCGGAGCGGGGAAATCGTCCTAAACAATTATTAAAAACTAGGCAGGCTGAATTCATTATACTAGCCCTTATAAATGTGTATGGAGTCGATTGGCAATTGGCAGGGAACCACTTCACACGCTGCTCTCAATATATATATTACCTACCTGGGAAGTAATGATTAAGGCATAAGTTAAAAGATAGGGAAGAACCACCATTCATATTATGGCGATTCTTCCTTTTTCCTGAATTGCCGTCTTCAGTTAATAAAACGATTCAAACTAAGCCAATATGCAAAGAGGGGGAAAACGTCCTGTTACTTGCATGAAGATCTGACATCGGTTTTAATTATGGGGTTGTTTTTTCAAGCGCGAAGAGGTCTTCTTTACGCGCGGGAGGGGAGCTTCTATTTCATTCAATAGCTTCCATTCTTCTTCTGCTAAAACATTTTCCAGGTTTAATGATATTATGGTCCGATCACCCAGATTGACTATTCCCTCCATATAAGCTCCGGTCTGGCTTTCATTTAACAGGCCCGGTACTACTTCCAACCGGTTGTTCGGTATCCGAAGCACTTCTAAAACTTCGTCTACTATTATCCCCACCTTTTTGTCAGTCACGTCACTTACAATTATGCGAGTGCGATCGGTATATCCGTGGGTCTCAATTTCGAAGCGTTTTCTCAAGTCGATAAGCGGAATTACATCTCCCCGCAGGTTTACAACCCCCTGCACAAACTTGAGAGTCTGTGGTACCTTGGTAATCTGGGACAGTTTGGTAATCTCCTGCACCTGGGCAATTCGCACCCCAAATTGCTCCCCGGCCAGGGTGAATACGACCAGCTGTTCTTCTTCCATATTCTGAAGAGAACTTTGATCATATTCGGATTTTGCTGATTTATTCTGACTGGTTATTTCTTGCAAGTCCTGATGATTGATGATATTCTGGGGGTCTATCAGCATAATGATCCTTTTCCCGTCATCCATGCGGATTATACCTGTAATCTTCTCGTCACAATCACTGTGAATCATTGGGGGAGG